>NZ_JBFBBN010000030.1:0-115274 GCF_040682715.1 Amycolatopsis sp. NPDC051128
GCCAGCGCGTCGCCGCTGTGGTGTCCTTCGGGGTGAGTCCCCCCCGCACCGCCACATTGGGTGCGTTGGACGCAACCAACGCCACATTGGGGCGCTTGGGACGTGCGTGTCAGGCCGCCGCGATGCCCTGCGGGCCGCGGGCGGTGTGCGTGACGTGACCGCCGCGCTCGGCGACCCACGCCAGCGCCGCGTCGGCCCGCTCGCCGCGGACGCCGAGGCGGAACCGGCCGACCGGGGTGTCGCCAATCCGGGTCAGGCCGCCGCCGATGGTGGCGAACTCGACGTCGAAGCGGCCGGCGGCCTCGGGCAGCAGCGCGCCGACCGACGCGAAGCCGACCAGCACGACGTCGGCCGAGCGGTCGTAGCGCGCCGCCTGCGCGCGGGAGGTCTCGATCGCCGGCAGCAGCGCCTGCGCGGTGCGGCTGCTGGGGTCCGAGATCAGGTCGAGCACCGTGCCGCGCTCGACGACCGTGCCGTCTTCGAGCACCGCGACGTCGTCGCAGACCCGGCGGACCACGCCCGCGTCCGGCGTCGTGAGCACGACGGTGACACCCAGCTCGGAGCGTGCCCGGTCGAGGACGGTCAGCACCGCGCCGGCCTCCTCCGGGTCGACGCCGGCGGTCGGGTCGTCGGCGAGCAGCACCGCGGGGCCCGCGGCCAGCGCCTTCGCCACCGCGACGCGGCGGAGCTGACCGGCGGTGAGCTCGCCGGGACGCTGTGCGGCGCGCGGCGTCAGGCCCACGAGGTCGAGCAGCGAGCCGACCCGGCTGCGGCGCTGCGGGCCGTCGACGCCGAGCTGCTCGAGCGGGGAGGCGATGTTGCCGGCGATGGTGCGCTCGGCGATCAGCTCCGGCTTCGTGGAAACGACACCCAGTTGACGGCGGATTTCGCGGAGCCGGCGGCCGTCGAGAGTGCCGGTGTTGAGGCCGTCGAGCCGGACGACGCCGCGGTCGGGGCGCTCCTGCAGCGCGATGCACCGGGCGAGGACGGACTTGCCGGAGCCGGCCGGGCCGACCACGCCGAACAGCGAGCCGGCCTGGACGTCGACGCTCACGTCGTGCAGCGCGACGACCGGATTTCCGTTGAGGGCAAAGGACTTGGACAGATTTTCGACGGTGATCACGAAGGCTCCAGAAAACAGGGCGACGCCACACGTGGGCGCGCCCGGCCGCAAGCGAATGTCCGTCCGCTATGGACGGTGCGTGAAGAAGGGTGGGACGGCTCGGACTAGCTCAACGGGAGCGTCGACATGCGGTCACGGAGCGGCGGCCTTCGTCGACAACGCGACGCCTGGTCAGCAGCAGGGGGCGAGCTACCCTCTTCATCGAACACGGCCTCCATCGGTCCTGGCGGTAGCACCTGCCCTGTGGAGGGTGGTTGCTGCGACTTCGGCGAGCCAGGTCTCTCAGTCGCTCGGGATGGACGTACTGAGTAAAACCGATCCCGAGGAGCGAAAGCAAGCCTGTCGGCCCAGATCACACGACTGGCGGTGTCCGAATCGCGGGATCGAGCGCGACGAGGGGTATTTTCGCCGCCTCCACTGTGGAGATACCGCGGGGCTAACGCGCGGCGGCGAGCCGGGCGAAGGCGTGCACGTCGAGCTGCTCGCCGCGGGTTTTGGGGTCGATCCCGGCGGCCGCGAGCAGCTCCCCGGCGCGCTCGGCCGAGCCGGCCCAGCCCGCGAGCGCGGCGCGGAGCGTCTTCCTGCGTTGTGAGAAGGCGGCGTCCACCAGCCCGAAGAGCCGCTCCCGGTCCTCGGACGCCGGCACGTCGCCGCGTTCGAAGGCGACGAGCGCGGAATCGACGTTCGGCACCGGCCAGAACACCGAGCGCGGCACGGCGGCGACCTTCCGCGCGCTGCCGTACCAGGCGAGCTTGACGCTCGGCACGCCGTAGATCCGGCTGCCCGGCCCGGCGGCCATCCGATCGGCGACCTCGGTCTGGACCATGACGAGGCCGCGGCGCAACGACGGCAGCTCGGCCAGCAGGTGCAGCACCACCGGCACGGCGACGTTGTACGGCAGGTTGGCGACGAGGGTGGTCGGCTCGGCGGGCAGGTCCTTCGCGGTGATGCGCAGTGCGTCGGCCCCGACGACGGTCAGCCGTCCGGCCGCCTCGGCTCCCCGCTCGTCGACGGTCTTCGGCAGCCGTTCGGCGAGCACCGGATCGATCTCGACGGCCACGACGCGCGCCTCGGTGGCGAGCAGCCCCAGCGTCAGCGACCCGAGCCCGGGCCCGACCTCGAGGACGACGTCGTCCCGGCCGACCCTGGCGAGCTCGACGATCCGGCGGACGGTGTTGGGATCGTGCACGAAGTTCTGTCCGAGCTTCTTGGTCGGCCGCACGTCCAGCTCGGCCGCCAGCCCGCGGATTTCGGCAGGTCCCAACAGTTCAACCACCGGACGAGCCTACCCAGGGGGTCGGCCGACGCACCTGGACGGTCGGTTCACGTACCCAGAGGGTCGGCTCGCGTACCCAGAGGGTCGGCTCACGTGCTCCTGGCCGGAACTCGCGTGATCAGGGCCGGAACTCGCGTGATTGAAGGCGGAACTCGCGTGATTGGCGGGGCATCTCGCGTGATTGAGGGGGCGCACGCGAAACGGCCCCCGCCGGAGGCGGGGGCCGTTTCGAAAGAGGCGTCAGGCCCTCTTGCCGCAGACCGGCCAGGCGCTGTAGCCGCCGCGGGCGTCGCGGACCTTCTCCGCGATCGCGATCTGCTGGGCCTTGGTGGCCTGGTGCGGGTAAGCCGCGTACTGGTCGCCGCCGTAGGCGTCCCACGTGCGCTTGTCGAACTGGAGGCCGCCGTAGTAGCCGTTGCCGTTGTTGATGGCCCAGTTGCCGGTCGACTCGCACTGCGCGATGCGGTCCCACACCGAGGTGTCGCCGATCGCCGGCTCGGCGGGCTTCTTGGAGCCGACGTGGATGATCTTCGGCTTCGCCGCCGTGAGGACCTGCTCGGAGACGCTCTCGCGGGCGACCTCTTTGCCGTTCTTCTGCGTGACCTTGTAGGTCACCATCTTCTCGCCGGGCGTGCCGGGGTCCTCGACCTTGGTCTTGCCCTTTTCGAGGTCCGGGTCGTCGACGCGCTGCTCGGGCGGGGCGATGGTCTCCTTCTGGTTGACCATCGAGACGCCGGTGCGGCTGATGTGAACCTCGGCACCGTCGGTCAGCTTGACGTCCAGACCGCCCTCGGCCGCGTCCTCCGGGCCCAGGGTGAGCTTGTACTCGCCCAGGAACTCCTTCGTGGTGAGCGCGGTCGTGGTGACCTTCTTCGGCCCGTTCGCGCCGTCGAAGAGCGTGATGTTCTTGAGGGTCTTGATCTCGACGGTGGCGCCCTGCAGGGGCAGCTCGCCGTCCTTCGGCATCGACATCCACGTGCCGGCCTTCTCGACATCGGTCATGCCGAGCTGGCTGAGCGCGTCGCCGAGGTGGGTCGCGCGCACCCAGGAGGTGCGCTCGGCGCCGTCGACGATCAGCTTCAGCTGTCGGCCGCGCTCGAGCTTGATGACGCCGCCGTCGCCGACCTCGGCCTGCGGGGACGGCGAGAGCGAGTCGTGCTCACCGACGGACAGGCCCGCGTCCTCGAGCACCTCGCCGACGGTGTCGCCGAACGAGTGCACGGTCTGCTGGTGGCCGTCGACGTCGACGGTGACGCTCTTGTTCATCGCCAGCGCGGCCGCGCCGCCACCGGCGACGCTGATCATCACGCTGAGGACGGCGCCCTTGAGGAACCGGCGCTTCCAGACCTTGGTGGTCTGGCGGAGCCCCTCGTCCAGCGCGGCCCGCTTGGCCTGCGGCGACGTCGTGCGGTCCGCGTCGAACCCGTCCGGGATGACGATCGGCGGCAGGTACGTGGTCTCGGCGTTGATGAGGCGGATCAGCTCGTCGACATCGACGTCGATCTCGGCCATCATCGCTTCGGCGTCGGGGCCGAGCGCGGCGAGAATGTCCTGCTGCGTGATGTTCGGGTCATCCGAGAAGTCGAGCTGGCCGTACGCGGTTTCTTCGTAATATTCACGGTCGAGTACGGCCGCGGAGCGCGCTCCAGCCTGTCTGCTACCTGTCACCGCTGTCGTTCCCTTTCCCAAGACGCCGTTCGGGGCGGCGTCTTTACGTCTGGGCCCGCAGTCGGCGCCATCGTCACGGCTCCGGTCGTACCTACCCGGTTCCGCTTCCCCGACGTGCACTGACGTGACTGTGGGCGTAACAGTCGGCAACTGCAGTGTGCAGTACCGACCGGCACGATCACGGGACAGTAACGGGTCCCGGCGGGTTACGCAAACACCCCTCGGAGCGTCGTGACCTGGGTCACGCACCAAGTGGCGGAGCGCGGAACCCTGATGTAGCAATGCGTTCAACCCTGGGTAACGCTCGGCAGCCGGTAGACCCGCTCGGCGGTGGTCCGGACCGATTCGGCGACTTCGTGCACAGCTTCGCCCCTGAGGGCCGCGAGGTGACGGACGGTGTAGGCCGCGCCGTACGGCTCGTTCGGCCGCCCACGGAACGGGTGGGGGGTCAGAAACGGCGCGTCCGTCTCGACGAGGTACTGCCCCGGCGGACAGAGCCGCGCCGCCTCGTGGAGGCCCTTCGCGTTTTTGAACGTCACGGTGCCCGCGAAGGAAAGGACATATCCCGCACCGACGCACGTGCGGGCCATTTCGGCGTCCCCGGAAAAACAATGGAAAATTACGGCATTCGGCGCACCCTCTTCGGCCAGGATGCGCAGCACGTCCTCGTGGGCGTCGCGGTCGTGGATCATCAGCGGCTTGTCCAGCCGCTTCGCCAGGTCGATGTGCCAGCGGAACGCCTCCTGCTGGGCGTCGTGCGGCGAGTAGTCCCAGTAGTAGTCGAGGCCGGTCTCCCCGACCGCGACGACGCGCTCCTGCCCCGCCAGGCGCTCCACTTCGGCCTTCTCGGCGTCGCCGAACTCCTTGGTCCGCGTCGGGTGGATCGCGACCGCGGCGAACACGCGCGGGTCCCAGGTGGCCGCCTCCGCGGCCCAGCGGGCCGAGGCGAGGTCGTCCGCCACCGTGACGACGCGCGCGACGCCGGCGCGCTCGGCGCGATCGACCACAGCCTTGACATCGGCCGCGGTGATCGCGCCGCACGCGTCGAGATGGGTGTGCGCGTCCACCACCGCCACCGGGAGCCGGTCCGGGACCGGCGGCAGCTCGCGCTTCTCGTCACCCATGCATACCTCTTACTCCTTGACGATCGGTGCCCACTCCGGACCGGTCTCGCCCAGCTCGGGGTCGAGCTTGGCGAACAGCGGCGACGGCTTGGCGAGCGGCTTGCCGACCTCGATCGGCGTCGACTCCCACTTCGCCTGCTCGGCCGCGTAGTCGCCGGTGAGGATCGGGTTGACCCGGCCGGCGATGTCGAGGTCCTCGACCTCCTTGAGCTCCGGCTGGGCGGCCCAGACGCCGGTGCCGCCGAGGGCCTCGTGCACCTTCTGCGCCGAGTGCGGCAGGAACGGCGTCAGCAGCGTGTTGGCGTCGCTCACCACCTGCAGCGCGGTGTGCAGCACGGTGTCGCGGCGCGTCGGGTCGTCCTTCAGCTTCCACGGCTCCTGGTCGGAGATGTACTTGTTCGCCGCGGTGACGACCTTCATCGCCTCGCTCGCCGCCAGCTTGAACCGGGACCGGGCCAGGTGCGCGCCGGCGGTGTCGAAAGCCTTGCGCGACAGCGCCTTCAGCTCCTCGTCGGCCGCCGTGGGGGCTTCCGGACGCGGGATGGCGCCGACGTTCTTGTGCGCCATCGAGATGGACCGGTTGACCAGGTTGCCCCACTCGTTGGCCAGCTCGAAGTTGGTCCGGCGGACGAACTCGTCCCAGGTGAAGTCGGTGTCCTGGGTCTCCGGGCCGGCGACCGAGATGAAGTACCGCAGCGTGTCCGGGCCGAAGTCGCGCAGGAAGTCCTCGACGTAGATCACGCGCCCGCGCGAGGTCGAGAACTTCGAGCCGCTCATGGTGAGGAACTCGCTGGAGACGATCTCGTCCGGCAGGTGCAGCCCGCCGAACTTGCCGGGCTCGCCCCCCTTGTCGCCCTCGCCGTTGTGCCCGAACAGCAGCGCCGGCCAGATCTGGGCGTGGAAGGTGATGTTGTCCTTGCCCATGAAGTAGTACGACCGGGCGTCGGCGTTGTTCCACCACTCCTGCCACGCATCCGGGTTCCCGGACCGGCGGGCCCACTCGACGCTGGCCGAGAAGTACCCGATCACCGCGTCGAACCAGACGTAGAACCGCTTCATCGGCTGGTCGCTCCAGCCGTCGAGGGGGATCTTGACGCCCCAGTCGAGGTCGCGCGTGATCGGCCGCGGCCGCATGTCGTCGATCAGGTTCTTGGTGAAGTTGAGGACGTTGGGCCGCCAGTCGGTCTTGGTGCCCAGCCAGTCGCCGAGGGTCTTGGTGAACGCCGGCAGGTCGAGGAAGTAGTGCTCGGTCTCGACGAACTTCGGCGTCTCGCCGTTGATCCGCGACTTCGGGTTGATCAGCTCCGCGGCGTCGAGCTGGTTGCCGCAGTTGTCGCACTGGTCGCCGCGCGCGCCGTCGTACCCGCAGATCGGGCAGGTGCCCTCGACGTAGCGGTCGGGCAGCGTGCGGCCCGTGGACGGGCTGATCGCGCCGCGCGTGGTCTTCGGCACGACGTAGCCGTTGCGGTGCAGCGCCAGGAAGATCTGCTGCGTCACCTCGGCGTGGTTGCCGGTCGTGGTACGGGTGAACAGGTCGTAGGACAGTCCAAGGCCCTGCAGGTCGTTGCCGATCTGGCGGGTGTACTTGTCCGCCGTCTGCTGCGGGGTGGAGTTCTCCTTGTCCGCCTGGACGGTGATCGGGGTCCCGTGTTCGTCGGTCCCGGAGATCATGAGCACCCGGTTGCCGGCCATTCGCTGGTAGCGGGAGAAGACGTCGGAGGGGACGCCGAATCCGGACACGTGGCCGATGTGGCGGGGGCCGTTGGCGTAGGGCCAGGCCACCGCGGTCAACACAGGGGTGCTCATACCTTATTAGCCTACGGAGGGCGTCACGCGCTTTGACGGGAGGGAGGTCCAGTTGTCGGCGACACGGTTGCTCGTGCTCGGGGTGGTGCGGATGTTCGGCCGCGCGCACGGTTACCAGGTGCGGCGCGAGCTGCTGACCTGGTCGGCGGACAAGTGGGCCAACGTCCAGCCCGGATCGATCTACCACGCGCTGAAGAAGATGGCCGCCGAAGAGCTGCTGGAGCTGGTGGACGTCGAGCCCGGCGAGGGCGGTCCGGACCGGACCGCCTACCGGCTCACCGACGTCGGCGAGCACGAGTACCAGGTGCTGATCGCGAAGGCGCTGTCCGATCCCCAGCTCAACCACCCCGATCTGTCGGCCGCGATCTCCTTGATGACCACGCTGCCTCGCGCCCGCGTGATCAACCTGCTCCGCCAGCGGCTGGTGCACCTGGAGGCCGAGCAGCGGCAGGCGAAGCTGATGGCGGAAGAGCTGAAGGCCCACATGGAGCTGGGCACCCCCGAGCACGTGAGTGAGCTGTACCGGCTGTGGGGCGGGATCACCGACGCGAGCCTCGCCTGGCTCGAAGGCCTGGTCGCCCGGCTCGAAGCGGGCGAATACGTGATGGCCGACGACACCGGCGCCGCCGGGGAACCCCCGGCCCGGTAATCAAGTTTGACTAGCGCATGCTCCTCGGGCACAGTGTGTGGTTCAACTAGTCAAGATTGAATACTTGAGAGGGGTTCTCCATGATCAGGGCACGCGGTCTCGAGCGGCGGTTCCGCCGCAAGGGCCGCAACGGGGGCGAAGTACACGCGGTGAAGGGCGTCGACCTCGACGTCGAAGCGGGCGAGCTGGTCGGCTTCCTCGGGCCGAACGGGGCCGGGAAGACGACCACCCTGCGCATGCTGACCACGCTGCTGAAGCCGACCGCGGGCACCGCGACCGTCGGCGGCTGCGACCTGCTCGCCGACCCGCTGGGGGTGCGCGAGCGGATCGGCTACGTCGCGCAGGGCGGCGGCACCGCGCCGGAGAGCAAGGTCGCCGACGAACTCGAACTGCAGGGCAGGCTCTACCGGATGAGCAAGGCCGACGCGATCGCGCGCGGCGCCGACCTCATCGAGCAACTCGACCTGACCGGACTGGACCAGCGGCTGACCAAGACCCTCTCCGGCGGGCAGCGGCGCCGGCTCGACATCGCGCTCGGGCTGATCCACTCGCCGGGGCTGGTGTTCCTCGACGAGCCGTCGACCGGGCTCGACCCGCAGAGCCGCGCCAACCTGTGGAACCACATCCGCCGGCTGCGCGCCGAACAGGGCGTCACGGTCTTCCTCACGACCCATTACCTCGACGAGGCGGACGCGCTGTCGGACCGGCTGATCGTGATCGACGACGGCCGGATCGTCGCCGAAGGCACGCCGGACGCGCTGAAGGCGCGGGTCAGCGGCGACCGCGTCGAGGTGGGCGTCGCCCCGGAACAGGGCGCGGACGCCGCGGAGATCGCCGGGCGGCAGGAGGGCGCGCACGAGCTCTCGGTGGCCGGCGGGACGATCCGGTTCCGCGTGCCGCGCGGCGACGTCGCGCTGCCGAACCTGCTGCGCGCGCTGGACGCCAAGGACATCGCGATGCTGTCGGTGCAGGTGCACCGGCCGACGCTCGACGACGTCTTCCTGACGCTGACCGGCCGTTCGCTGCGCGAAGCCGAGGAGGCCGGCCGTGCCGCGTGACACCTGGCTGATCTTCCGCCGCGACATGAGGGCGGCGCTGCGCAACCCGACCTGGATCGTGATCGGGATCATGCAGCCGCTGCTGTACCTGTTCCTGTTCGGGCCGCTGATGGTCAAGGCGATGCAGGCCCGGGGCCTGTCCGAAGTGGACGGCTGGATGCTGCTCACCCCGGCGCTCATCGTCCAGCTGGCGCTGTTCGGCAACTCGTTCGTCGGGTTCGGGCTGCTGGCCGAATACCGCTCCGGCGTCGTCGAGCGGTTCCGGGTGACGCCGGTCAGCCGCACGGCGCTGCTGCTGGGCAAGGTGCTGGCCAGCGCGTCGCAGGCCGTCGTGCAGGCACTGCTGATCATCGCGCTGGCGTACCTGGCGTTCGACCTCGACGCGCCGGTGGGCGGGGTGCTGCTGAGCCTGGTGATCGTCTTCCTGCTGGCGGTCTCGCTGGCGTCGTGCTCGTACGCGCTGGCGTTGACGCTGAAGAGCGAGGAGACGTTCCCCGCCCTGCTCAACGCGGTGCTCATCCCCCTGTTGCTGCTCTCCGGGATCCTGCTGCCGATCACGGCGGGCGTCGCGCCGCGGTGGCTGTACACGATTTCCCAGATCAACCCGTTCCGCCACGTGGTCGACGTCGAACGGAACACGTTCCGCGGCGACTTCACGATGGACGCGCTGATCACCGGCAGCGTCGTGGTGCTGGTGATGGCGGTGTTGTCCGTGTGGTGGGGCACCCGGACCTTCCAACGGGAAAGTGCCTGATCAAGAAGGTCTGATCAACGGCGCGTTGGCCACTGCGAGTCCGCTCCTGGCGACGTATGGTGTGCTCTTCACCGACGTGCCAGGGGCGGACTGTGACGGAACCGGACAGCGAACACGGGATCTCGCTGTCCCACCGCGAGCAGGTGACCGACTGGCACGCCGTCCGCGCCGCCGAGACCAGGTTCGTGTCGGTGACGATCAGCGAGAACGTCAACTGGACCAGCTCCGCCGCGGAGCGCAACCTGACCGGCGCGCAGGAAGCCGGGCTGCACGTCGGCGGCCGGCACTACGCCCGCCCCGGCGCGGTGCACGACCAAGCGAACTTCTTCGTGCGGACGGCGAGCCGGCTCGGCGCGTTCGCGCCCGGCTCGCTGGCGCCGGCGCTGGAAGTCGCGGCACCGAGCGTCGACGACCGGTTCATCAAGGCGTGGATCAAGCACGTCCGGCACGCGGCGCGCATCGAGCGGGTGCTGGTCTACGCCGACCACGACTGCTGGGCGCACCGGCTGCACCCCGACCGCTGGGCGGACAGCGAGGTCATGCTGTGGCTGGTCCGGCACAACGGCATCCCCGGGCGGGCCGGCTGGTTCCACTCGCGGCTCGGCGTGCACCAGCACGCGTGCGCGCCCGGCGTGCCGGGCATCGCCGGGCCGGTGGAGCAGAACGCCGTCGTGTACCCGTTCACATTGGGCGACCTTTTGCTGTAGGACCGGCGACAATGTCGCCATGCGCGTGACGAGCAGAGCACTCCGGACGGACGTGACGCCGTCGCGCGCGCTCTCGACGCTGGCTGCGCACGCCCGTTCCCGCGGGCTCCCGCCACCCGCGATGCTCTCCGGCGACTGGTTCGGGGCGCGGGCCGTCATCGCGCCGTCCCTCACGGTGTCGCCCCGGGAGTTTCCCTCTTCCCCGGCGGAGGTCGACGCACCACCGGAGGTGATCGGCGGCGGCTGGTTCGGCTCCCTGTCCTACGACCTGGCCGACCCATCGGGCCGCTCGGGCGCGTTGCCCGCTTCCGCGTGGGGCTGGGCGGACCATGTGCTGCGCTGGTCCGCCTCGGGGACGTGCCACCTGGAGTCGCTGGACGGCGGCGGCCCGTCGGTGTCCACAATGGAGTCCCTGCTGGCCTCGCCCCCCGCGGCCGGGGCGTGGTCGGCCGGGCCGCTCCGGCGTCCGCTGCCCTCGGAACACCGGGACGCGGTGAAGGCGTGCGTCCACGCGATCGAGGCCGGGGAGCTGTTCCAGGCGAACATCTGCTGCCGGTTCACCGGCTCGTTCTCGGGCTCCCCGGTCGCCCTGTTCGCGGCCGGGGTGTCTTCGCTGGCTCCCCGCCGCGCGGCCTTCCTGACCGGCTCGTGGGGATCGGTGGTCTCGTTCTCGCCGGAGCTGTTCCTGGCGCGCCATGGGCGTTCGGTCCGCTCGACGCCGATCAAGGGGACGCTCCCGCGGCGCGGGCCCGCGGACGACGGGAACGCCCGGCTGCTGCGTCAGTCCGCGAAGGACGTCGCGGAGAACGTGATGATCACGGATCTGGTGCGCAACGACCTGGGCCGGGTGTGCGAGGTGGGATCGGTGAAGGTGCCGTCGCTGCTGGAGGTCCGGCCGGCGCCGGGGGTCTGGCACCTGGATTCCACGGTCACCGGAGTGCTGCGCCCCGAGGTTTCCGACGCGGACCTGCTGGCCGCGACCTTCCCGCCCGGCTCGGTGACGGGCGCGCCGAAGATCCGCGCGCTGGACCTCATCGCTTCGCTGGAGCCGTCCGGCCGCGGCCTGTACACGGGCGCGATCGGGCTGCTGTCGCCGGTGGCGGGCCTGGAGCTGAACGTGGCGATCCGGACGTTCGAGATCGCTTCGGGCACGATCGCACTGGGGGTGGGCGGCGGCATCACGGCGGATTCGGACCCGGAGGCGGAGTGGCAGGAGTGCCTCCACAAGGCGGCACCCCTGGAACACCTCCTGGCCGGCCCGCTACTTGGCGGGGTCGAGCAGTAGCTTGCCGACCGTCTTGCGGGAGCGCAGGGCCTCGTGCGCGGCGCGCGCGTCCGACAGCGCGTACTCGCCGCCCTGGATCGCCTTCAGCTTGCCGGCCAGCACGAGGTCGAACAGCTCGGTCAGCGCCGTGCCGAAGACGTTGCCCGGCAGGCGGAACACGTGCGGCAGCCACATGCCGCTGATGGTGGTGCTGTGACCGAGGAGGTTGCGCATTTCGACCGGCTTCGGGTTCTCCCGCCCGGCCATGCCGTAGAAGGCGAGCCGCCCGAACGGCGCGAGGGCGGCGATGCTCTGGTCGGTCGTCGTCCCGCCGACCATGTCGAGCACGACGTCGACGCGGCGGCCGTTGTTCGCCTCGACGAGGGTCGCGGTCATGTCCTCGGCGCGCGAGTCGACGGCGACGTCGGCTCCGAGTTCGAGCGCGAGGGCGCGCTTCTCGTCGCTGCTGGCGGTGGCGATGACGCGGCCGGCGCCCCAGGCCTTGGCGAGCTGGACGGCGATGGTGCCGACCCCGCCGGCGGCGGCGTGCACGACAACCGACTCGCCTGCCTCGAGATGGGCGTTCTTGCGGAGCAGCACCCAGGCGGTGGCGCCCTGGACCAGCATGGACAGCGCGGTCAGGTCGTCGATGCCGTCGGGAACGGGGAAGGTGGTCGCCGCGGGCGCGACGGCCTTTTCGGCGTACCCGCCACCGCCGTTGAGCAGAGCGACGACACGCTTGCCTTCGTGCGTCCCGACCACCTCACCACCGGGGACGAGGGGCAGCTTGCTGGGCGCGAGGTAGCTGTTCTCGGCCTGGTGGGTGTCGGCGTAGTTGACACCGACGCGCTCGACGTCGATGAGGACTTCGCCCGGGCCGGCCACCGGCTCGGGCAGCTCGACCGGCTTGAGCACTTCGGGTCCGCCGAACTCGGTCACCTGCACTGCGCGCATGTCGCGTCCCTCTCGCTCTGGGCTGCTCGATGTGAGACATTCTGACATATGTCTCAGGAGTTCGAGCAGGCGCGCGAGTGGTTCCTGTCCGGCCGTCGCGTGGACATGGGCGAACTGGCGGAGAAGCTGTCGATCAGCCGGGCGACGCTGCACCGCCGCGTCGGCTCACGCGACCGCCTGCTCGGCGAGATCTTGTGGTCGCTGTCGGCGGCTTCGATCGCCCGGTTGCGCCCCGCCTGCGCCGGGCGCGGAGCAGCCGGGATCGCCGACTTCGTCAGCGGGTACGTGCGGTTCGCGAA
Source organism: Amycolatopsis sp. NPDC051128 (assembly GCF_040682715.1). Classification (NCBI taxonomy): domain Bacteria; kingdom Bacillati; phylum Actinomycetota; class Actinomycetes; order Pseudonocardiales; family Pseudonocardiaceae; genus Amycolatopsis; species Amycolatopsis sp. NPDC051128. The sequence goes on from NZ_JBFBBN010000030.1 coordinate 12,683, forward strand.
CGAGTCACCGCCGTTCCGTGACTTCCTGCGCCGGGAGCCGGAGCGGGCATTGCGGTTGCTGACGACTCGAGCGAGCGTTTGCCAGCGGCGGACGACCGCGGAGCTGGAGTCACTGCTTTCCGCGGAGGTCGCGGCGGGGCGGCTGGCGCCGCCGTTGCCGGTGCCGGACCTGGCCTACCTGCTGGTGCGGATCGGCGAGTCGTTCGTGTACACGGACGTGATCACCGGGGACGCGCCGGACGCGTCGAAGGCGCACGCCGCCGTGACCGCGCTGCTCACTTGACCCGCGAGGCCAGCACCGCGTCGTAAAGCTCCTTTTTGGACACACCCGTCGCCTCGGCGACCTCCGCCGCCGCATTCTTCAGCCGTTCGCCCGCCGCCACCCGGGAGGACACCTCGTCCACCAGGTCGGCCACCGAGACCGCGCGCGGCTCCGCCCCGGAAAGCACCACCGTGATCTCCCCGCGCACCCCCTCCGAAGCCCACGAAGCCAGCGAGGCCAACGTCCCCCGCTTCACCTCTTCGTACGTCTTCGTCAGCTCCCGGCACACCGCGGCCCTTCGTTCCGGACCGAGCGCCGAAGCCGCGTCGGAAAGCGTCGAGGCCAGCCGGTGCGGGGACTCGAAGAACACCGCCGTCCGCGGCTCGTCGCGCAACGACGAAAGCCACTTCGCGCGCTCGCCCGGCTTCCGGGGCGCGAAACCCTCGAAGCAGAACCGGTCACACGGCAAACCGGACAAAGCGAGCGCCGTCGTCACCGCGGACGGGCCCGGGAGGCAGGTCACCGCCAGATCCTCCGCGACGCACGCCGCCACCAGGCGGAAGCCAGGGTCGGACACGCTGGGCATGCCCGCGTCCGTCACCAGCACCACCGTCTCGCCCGCCCGCAGCGATTCGAGCAACCCGGGCAGGCGCGCCGTCTCGACGTCCTCGTAGAAGCTCACCACCCGGCCGCGCGGGGTCACGCCCAGCGCCGAAGTCAGTGACCGCAGCCGCCGGGTGTCCTCGGCCGCGATGACGTCCGCTTCCGCCAGCGCCTCCGCCAGGCGTGGCGAGGCGTCGCGGACGTCGCCGAGCGGAGTAGCGGCCAGGACCAGACGGCCCGTTGTCACCGGTGAGCTCACCGGGTCAGCCTAGGCTGATCAGCCGATCCGGACGACGCACGCCCTGCCCCGCCCGTAGGATCGCCCCGTGACCGCCGTGCTGACCCGTCCCGACGACGAAAGCGTCCGCCCGGACCCGGTCGAGGCCCTCCGCCCGCCGACCGACCGCGAAATGACCCTGCTCGGCCGCGGCATGCCTGCCGACCGTCTGCGCGGCTGGGTCGTCACGATCGTGCTGACCGTGATCGGCGGCATCGTCCGGCTGCAGAACCTCGGCGTGCCGACCGACAAGGGCAGCCCGGTCTTCGACGAGAAGCACTACGTCCCGCAGGCCTGGCAGGTGCTGCGCAACGGCGGCTACGAGGACAACTACGGCTACGAACTGGTCGTCCACCCGCCGCTGGCGAAGCAGCTGATCGCGATCGGCGAGTGGCTGTTCGGCTACAACGGCTGGGGCTGGCGGATCATGCCCGCGCTGGCCGGCACGCTGATCGTGCTGCTCACCATCCGCATCGCCCGCCGGCTCACCCGCTCGACGCTGCTCGGCGGCATCGCCGGCATCCTGGTGATCAGCGACGGCGTGCTGCACCTGCAGTCGCGCATGGGCATGCTCGACATCTTCATCGCGTTGTTCGTGCTCGCCGCCTTCGCCTGCCTGCTCGTCGACCGCGACCAGGTGCGCGAACGGCTCGCGACGGCGGTCCGCGAAGGCTGGGTGAACGAGTCCGTGTGGGGCCCCAAGCTCGGGTTCCGCTGGTGGCGGTTCGCGACCGGCCTGATGATCGGGCTCACCTTCGGCGTCAAGTGGTCGGCGCTGTACTACATCGTCGCGTTCGGGCTGCTGTGCGTGGGCTTCGACGTCGCGGCGCGGCGCGCGGCCGGCGTCGAACGGCCCTGGCTGGGCACCATCCGCCGGGACGTGCTGCCGGCGCTGTGGGCGATCCTGCTGATCCCGTTCCTGACGTACCTCGCCGCGTACTGGGCGTGGTTCGCCAGCGAAACCGCCACCGACCGGCACTACACCGAGATCAAGGACATCGCGCCCGGCTTCTGGTCGTGGATGCCGCCGGCGCTGCGCTCGCTCGGCGACTACACGGCGAACGTCCTGCACTTCCACGAAACACTGGTCACGCCCAAGGACAGCCCGCACCCGTGGGAGTCGAAGCCGTGGACGTGGCCGATGGGCCTGCGCCCGATGCTCTACAGCTACGAAGGCGAAGTCACCGGCTGCGGCGAGGCCCACTGCATCAGCGCGACGATGCTGGTCGGCACGCCGGCGATGTGGTGGCTCGCGATCCCGATGCTGGGCTGGGCGGCCTGGCGGTCGATCTTCCGCGCGGACTGGCGCTACGCGGCCGTGCTGGTCGGCTACCTCGGCGGGTACGTCTTCTGGTTCACCAACATCGACCGCCAGATGTACTTCTTCTACGCGACGCCGCTGGCCGCGTTCCTGGTGCTCGGGTTGACGTTGTGCCTCGGGCAGATCCTGGGCAGCGCCCGGCGCGGCTTCGAAAGACGCGGGACGGGGCTGCTCGTCGTGTCGCTGTACGTCGGGCTGGTGGTGGCGAACTTCGCCTGGCTGTGGCCGATCCTGAACGGCGTCGCGATCACGAGCGGCCAGTGGGAAGCCGAGCGCTGGCTGCCCTCCTGGCGGTAGTTCACCCGGCGAAGTAGGCGCCCGGCGTGACGCCGACGGCGCGCCGGAACGCCGCGACGAACGCACTGGCCGAGCTGTAGCCCACCCGGTACGCCACCGTCTCCAACGGCGTGCCCTGCGCCAGCGACGGCAGCGACGCACGCAGCCGCACCTGCGTCCGCCACGTCCCGAACGGCATCCGGCACTCCCGGACGAAGATCCGCGCCAGCGTCCGCTCGGCCGCGCCCACCTCGCGGCCGAACTCGGCGAGGCTCCTGGGGTCGGCCGGGTTCGCCAGCAGGGCGGTCTCGACGTCCCTGGCGCGCGGATCGGCCGGGGACGGCACCACGATCGGCACGACGTCGAGGGGTTCGAGCAGATCGAAGGCCACGGCCTCGGCGCGCAGCCGGGCCGCCGGCGCGACGCCGTCGCCGGTCAGGTACTCCAGGAGTTCCCGCAGCAGCGGGCGGACGACGACCACCCGCGGCTCCGGCCAGGACACCGGCGACAACGCGGGCTCGGCGTAGATGGCGCGCAGCGCCGCCCGGCCGAGGGCGCCGGTGCGGTGCTGGACGCCGGCGGGCATCCACAGGGCACGGGTCGGCGGCAGCACCCAGCCCGCGTCGCCCGCCTTCACCGCGACGACGCCCCGCGCCGACCAGACGAGCTGGTGCACCGGATGCTCGTGCCGGGGGAACCAGGTGCCGGCGGGCAGGTCGACTTCGCCGAGCAGCATGGCCCCGGGTTGTCTGTTCAGCGACATCACTTGTCAGGCTATCGTCTGTCGGCCACCCACGCGGCTCCCTACCGTCGAAGGCATGCCGATGAACCTGATCCACCGCAGGATCTGCAGCTCCGCGAAGTGGGCGGACACGATCGACGAACGGCTGACGCCGTGGCTGACCCGGTTCGACCTGGGTGACGACGTGCTCGAAATCGGGCCCGGCTTCGGCGCCACGACGAAGGTGCTGCTCGGCGTCGTCCCGAGGCTGACCGTCCTGGAGATCGATCCCGCGTCGACCCGCCTGCTGCGGGCGAAGTTCGGCGACCGCGCCGAGGTCGTCGAGGGCAGCGGCGCGGAGATGCCCTTCGACTCGGGACGCTTCTCCGCCGTCACCTGCTTCACGATGCTGCACCACGTGCCGACGGCGCGGTTGCAGGACGCGATCTTCGCGGAGGCCGCCCGGGTCCTGCGGCCCGGCGGCACCTACTGCGGCTTCGACGGCCAGCTCAACTTCCGGTTCCGCCTCCTGCACATCGGCGACACGATGAACGTCGTCGACGCGGCCACCCTGCCGGCACGTCTCGAGAAGGCGGGCTTCGAGCAGGTGAAGGTGGAACTCCGGCCGAAGGAGCTGGTGACCTTTTCGGCCGTGAAGCCGGGTTAGCGCGGCGACCGGGAAGGGTCGCCGGGGCGGGGTCGCGCCCAGCCGCTCACGGTCCGACTCAAGCGTCTCGCTCACAAGCCGCGTGCAGGAGCCGCCGGAACCCGGCCACCTTTCGGCCGTGAAGCCGGGTTAGCGGTGAGGCTGGCGAGGCACCACCCGGGTCACCGGGCCGTCCGCGGACTTGCCCGCCCGCGACAGCCAGCCCTCGACCTCGCGGCGCACCGAGTTGAGCGTCGGACGGCGACGCGGCTCCGGGTCCAGTGACGCCGCCAGCAGCCGGGCGTGCGCGCTGCGCTGGGGCAGCCGCGACACCGGTTCGGCGCGGGCGGCGGCCATCAGCGCGGCCATCGGCGTCTCGCGGGTGCCGCGCGGCGGCTGGCCGGACAGCGCGTAGCTGATCGTCGCCGCCAGCTGCCAGGCGTCCGACGCCGGGCTGGCCGTCGCGCCCATCGCCTGCTCCGGGGCAACGAAGTCGGGCGTGCCGATCATCATCCCGGTGGCCGTCATCTTGGAGTCGCCCTGGCTTCGGGCGATGCCGAAGTCGATCAGGTGGGCCAGGCCGCTCGGGTCGACGACGACGTTCGACGGCTTGATGTCGCGGTGCAGGACGCCCTTCTCGTGCGCCGCGGCGAGCGCGCCCGCCATCGTCGCCCACAGCCGGCCGGCCGCGACGTCGTCGAGCGGGCCCTGCCCGTCGACCAGCTCGGCCAGCGGTCGGCCTTCGAGGTACTCCATCACCAGCGCGAGCCCGTCCGGCTCCTCGACCAGGTCGTACACCTTCACGCAGTTCGGGTGGCTGACCACGGCCAGCGCGCGGGCCTCGCGCTGCATGCGCTCGGCGGTGTCGCGGTCCGGCGCGTGCGCGATCTTCAGCGCGACCGTGCGGTTCAGCTGGGTGTCGACGGCCTGCCAGACCGTGCCGAAGCCACCGGCGCCGAGCTGCTTCATCCGGCGGTAGCGGCTGCCACCGGCGTTGCGCGAGCCGGGCGGCGGCGGGACCGGGCCGGGCGCCGCGGCCAGCGCCCCGGCCATCGGGGGCTCCGGGGCCGAGGCCAGTGCCGTCTTCGGGTACGGCTTGTTGACCGGCGGCGGCGGCGGGGGCGGCGGGGTGGGGCGCGGCTGGACCTGCGACGGCGGCGGCCGGTGCGGCTCCGGCTCGCGGTCCGGCGGAGCGTCCGGCCGGTTGATCACCGACCACGGCGGCGGCCCGACCATCGCGACCGGGATCAGGCCCAGCACGCTGAACGGCATGAAGCCCAGCCAGAAGTGGAGCGCGGTGTTCGCCTCCATGCCGACGCTGAACACGAGCATCGCGGCGAACGGGATCCAGAAGAACCGGGACGGCCACTTCGGGCCGCGGCGGAAGGCCGTGCGGCCCTGCAGCATCACGAACAGCAGCGACCCGGCCCCCAGCACGATGAACGCCAGCAGGTACACGAAGAACGGGATGTCACTGCCGTTGCGGGAGAACAGCACGTCGTAGACGGTCTGGCCGCCACCGAGGTACTCCCGCTGGTTGTCCACCCAGCAACCGCCGGGACCGTTCAGCGACGAGAGCTCGGCCGAGGACAGCCCGGTCTTCTTCTTGGCGAACGCCGCCTGGTAGACGCCCGAAACGCCGATGGCCAGCAGCCACGGCAGCACCAGCGTGGTGAACACGCCGATCGCGCCGAAGACCGACAGCGTGGTGACGTCGTACCGGTTGCCGGTGCCCTTCCGGATGATCGACACCGCCAGCGCGCCGATCGGCGGCAGCAGCGCGACGAGCGCGCCGGCCGCACTCGTGGCCCAGACCCATTCGCCGGGGCAGAAGCCCGGGCCGAACAAGGAATGGGCTAGCGAGAGCAACGCGCTCGCGAGTCCGTTCACCGCCGGGCTCCCCTCACTGTCCGTGTTCACTTCGCACCGCCGTGCGGCGTTTTCCCGCAGTCCAGCTTAGGACGCTCGCGCTCCTCGTGAGGTTGCCGGGTCTTTCCGGACCGGAATCCGGCGCGGCCGCCGTGGCCGCGCGATGATGGGAGTCGGTGGGGACGTTCGAGGCTAGGGAGCGGGAATGGGCGCGTATGTGGAAGCCTACCGGCGAAGCCTGGCCGAGCCCGACGCGTTCTGGCTGGCCGCGGCCAGGGCGATCAGCTGGACGAAGCCACCGGAGCGGGCGCTGGACGACGCCCACCCGCCGTTCTACCGGTGGTTCCCCGGCGCGGAGCTGAACACCTCGTACAACGCGCTCGACCGGCACGTCGAGGCCGGCCGCGGCGGTCAGGCCGCGCTGATCTGGGACTCTCCCGTGACCGGACAGCAACGCACCTACACCTATGAGGAGCTCCGGGACACGGTCGCGCGCTTCGCCGGTGCGCTCAGCTCACTGGGAGTCACGAAGGGTGACCGGGTGATCGTGTACCTCCCGATGGTGCCGGAGGCCGCGATCGCGATGCTGGCCTGCGCCCGGATCGGGGCGGTGCACTCGGTCGTGTTCGGCGGGTTCGCGCCGAAGGAGCTCGCCGCGCGGATCGAGGACGCCAAGCCCAAGGTGATCCTGGCGGCGTCCTGCGGCATCGAGCCGACCCGGGTGGTCGAGTACAAGCCGATCATCGAAGCCGCCCTCGACCTGACCGAGCACCAGCCGGACCACGTCGTCGTGCTGCAGCGTGAGCAGGCCCCCGCCGAGCTGGCCAAGAGCGACCTCGACTGGCGCGAGCTGGCGGCGGGCGCCACCCCGGCCGACCCGGTGCCGGTCGCGGCCACCGACCCGCTCTACATCCTCTACACGTCCGGGACGACCGGGAAGCCGAAGGGCGTCGTGCGTGACACCGGCGGCCACGCCGTGGCGCTGGCCTGGTCGATGGACGCGGTCTACGACGTCCACGCCGGCGACGTCTGGTGGACGGCCTCCGACGTCGGCTGGGTCGTCGGGCACTCCTACATCGTCTACGCGCCGCTGCTGGTCGGCGCGACGACGGTGATGTTCGAGGGGAAGCCGGTGGGGACGCCGGACGCGGGCGCGTTCTGGCGGGTCATCGCCGAGCACGGCGTCCAGGCGCTGTTCACCGCGCCGACCGCGCTGCGGGCCATCAAGAAGGTGGACCCGGACGCCCGCGAGCTGGCGAAGTACGACCTCAAGGAGTTCCGGACGCTGTTCATGGCGGGCGAGCGGCTCGACCCGGAGACCTACCACTGGGCGCACGAGAAGCTCGGCACACCGGTGATCGACCACTGGTGGCAGACCGAGACCGGCTGGCCGATCGCCGCCAACCCGCGCGGCCTCGAGCCGATGGCGGTCAAGCCCGGGTCCGCGACCAAGCCCGTCCCCGGCTGGGACGTCCGGATCCTCGACCAGGCGGGCGAGGAACTGCCGGCCGGGCGCGAAGGCGCCATCACGGTGAAGCTGCCGCTGCCGCCGGGGTCGCTGCCGACGCTGTGGGGCGACGACGAGCGGTACCGCGAGGCCTACCTCTCCCGCTACGAGGGCCACTACCTGACCGGCGACTCGGGCTACTTCGACGAAGACGGCTACCTGTTCGTCATGGGCCGCACCGACGACGTCATCAACGTCGCCGGGCACCGGCTGTCCACCGGGTCGATGGAGGCCGTGCTGGCCGCGCACCCGGCGGTCGCGGAGTGCGCCGTGATCGGCGTCGCCGACCAGCTCAAGGGCCAGCTGCCGCGCGGGCTCGTGGTCCTGAAGGCGGGCGCGGACATCCCTCCGGAGCAGCTTCGCGACGAGCTCGTCGCACTCGTGCGCCGGGACATCGGCCCGGTCGCCGCGTTCCGCGACGTGTCCATTGTGGACGCACTGCCGAAGACGCGGTCGGGGAAGATCCTGCGCAAGACCATGCGCGCGATCGCCGAAGGCCGCGACGAGCCGGTCCCCTCGACGATCGAGGACCCCAGCGTCCTGGACGCGATCCGGGCCGCCCTGCGCAGCTGAAGGTTCCGTGAATGTCGCATTGAGGGACTTGAAGTCCCTCAATGCGACATTCACGGACTTCGACGGAGGGCTTCGTAAAGTATTGTGCCGAATGCTCCGGCTGGTCTATACCTATGCGGGGAGTCCCCCGACCGGAGGTGCCCTGATGCGCTTGTCCAGAGCCGTCCTGACCGCGGCTGTCGTGAGTCTCACGGCCGCCGGCCTGCCCGCCCCGGCGAGCGCGGGCACCCCCGCGAGCACCGAACGCGGCGTGACCGACATCGTCCCGGCGCCCGTCTCGGCGAAAGCCGACCCGAAGGCGGGCTTCCGGCTCTCGCCGTCCACCGTGATCAGCGCCGACCGCGGCGCCGGCCAGGTCGCGGACTACCTGCGCGGCCTGCTCCGCCCCGCCACCGGCTTCCCGCTGCCGGTCGTGCCGCACGCCGCGGGCCTGCCCGCGATCTCACTGAAACTGGGGCACGACTCCCGGATCGGCACTGAGGGTTACGAGCTGAAGGTCGACCGCGACGGCGTCACACTGAACGCCAACACCGCGGACGGGCTCTTCGAAGGCGTGCAGTCGCTGCGGCAGCTGCTGCCCTCCGCGATCGAGGCGAAGCACGTGCAGCACCGGACGTGGACGGTCGCCGGCGGCACGATCCTCGACTACCCGCGCTTCGGCGAGCGCGGCGCGATGCTCGACGTTGCCCGGCACTTCTTCAAGCCGGACCAGGTCAAGCTGTACGTCGACCAGATCGCCCAGTACAAGGTCAACACCCTGCACCTGCACCTCGCCGACGACCAGGGCTGGCGCATCGAGATCAAGAGCTGGCCGAAGCTGGCCACGGTCGGCGGCCGGACCGCCGTCGACGGCGACCCGGGCGGCTACTACACGCAGAAGCAGTACCAGGACATCGTCGCGTACGCGGCTTCGCGGCACATCACGGTGATCCCGGAGATCGACATGCCGGGCCACACGAACGCGGCGCAGTCGACGTACGCGGAGCTGAACTGCGACGGCAAGGCCGTGCCGCCGCGGACGGACACCGAAGTCGGCTACAGCTCGCTGTGCATCTCCTCGCCGATCACCTACCGGTTCGTCGAGGACGTCGTGCGCGAACTCGCGGCGATCACGCCCGGGAAGTACCTGCACATCGGCGGCGACGAGGCGCACGCGACGCCGCCCGCGGACTACCTCACCTTCGAGCGCAAGGTGCAGCCGATCGTCGCCAAGTACGGCAAGAAGATCACCGGCTGGCACGAGATCGCCAAGTCAACGCCGCCGACGTCGGCGATCCCGCAGTACTGGGACTTCGGCGGCGCCTCGCCGGACGTCGCGGCCGCCGCGGCGCGCGGCAACAAGATCCTCATGTCGCCGGCGAACCACGCGTACCTGGACATGAAGTACGACGCGTCGACACCGCTCGGCCAGGACTGGGCCGGGCTGGTCGAGGTGCGCGACGCGTACGACTGGGACCCGGCGACGCTCGTGGAGGGCGTCGGAGAGAACCAGGTCGCGGGCGTCGAGGCGCCGCTGTGGACCGAGACGATCCGGACCAGCGACGACATCGAGTACATGGCCTTCCCGAGGCTGCCGGGGATCGCGGAGATCGGCTGGTCGCCCAGGGCGTCGCACAACTGGGACGCCTACCGGGCCCGGCTGGCGAAGCAGGGCCCGCGCTGGGCGGCGCAGGGCATCGACTTTTACCGCAGCCCGCAGGTCGCCTGGAAGTAGCGTCAAGTCCGTGAATGTCGCATTGAGGGACTCAGAGTCCCTCAATGCGACATTCACGGACTTTCGACGGCGGTGAGGCGGGCCCGGATCGCGCGGCGGGCCAGGCGGTAGGGGCGGGAGCCGCCATTGAGGACGGCGTCCGCGTTCGCCGCGCGGCCCAGCGCGTGCAGCTCGAACGCCAGCACTTCCGCGTCGACGTCGACGTGCCCGAGCGCGACCGCGGCACGGGCCGTTTCGCGGAGGAGCGCCGCGAACGAGCCGCTCGCCGCCGCCACCGCGTCGTGCACCCGCCCCGGGCGCGCGTCGAACTCCGCGCCGACGTTGAAGAAGAAGCAGCCGCCCGGGAACACGCGTCTTTCCGAGTAGTCCAGCCACTTCTCGCAGATCGCCCGCAGCCGTGGCAGGCCGGGTTCGGCCGTTCCGGCGGGCGTCACCACGTGCGCGGTGAAGATCTCCAGCGCCGCCTCGATCGTCGCGAGCTGCAGCTCCTCCTTGGAGCCGAACAGCGCGAACACGCCGCTCTTGCTCAGCTCCAGCTCGCCGGCCAGCCTGCCGAGGGACAGCCCGGCCAGGCCGTCGACCGACGCGACGTCCACCGCCCGGCGCAGCACCAGGCGCCGGGTCGCGTCGCCGCGGGCGATCCGGCCGTCAACCGGCACGCCGCGCCCGCCACCGATCCACAGTGGACTGAACACCGGCACGACAGGACTTCGGCAGCGCCGGCGTGGCCAGCACCCGCTCCGCAAGCGCGAGGGCCTCGTCGACGCGCTCGGCGGGCACCTGCCCGAAGTTCGTGAACGCGATCACGTGCACCTCTTCGACACTCGGCGCGTCGGCTCGCTCCACGACCTCGATCGCGCCCGCCGTCGGCACCGTGCCGGGCCGCAGGACCCGCAGGTACCAGCCGGTGCGCCCGGAGTCGATCATCGCCGGGGCGACGTCCTTGCGATCGGTCTTCATCGCCAGCTTGAAGCACGGCTGCCGCGGCTGCGACACCTGCACGAGCGCGTCACCCCACGCCCAGACGTCGCCGATCCGCGCGTCGGCCTCGGTCACGCCGGTCAGGGAGACGTTCTCGCCGAACCCGCCGGGCTCGACCGCGAAGCCGTCCGCGACCCAGGCCGGGTAGTGCTCGGCGGGGTAGACGTAGACGGCCTTGTTCACGCCGCCGTGCACCTTGAGGTCCGCTTGCCGGTCACCGTCGAGGTTCAGCTCGGTGAGTGTCAACTCCGGCGCCGTGACTCGCGTCTTCGTGATCGCGCTCAGCACCGCCCGCTCCCGGCGGTACCCCAGCACGCTCGGTTCGCCCACATACACGCCCGCAACTTCCATCTCACGAAGGTAGCACGACCGTTCGTCTATTTTCCCGGTTCCGCCGGCCGCACGAAGGACACCAGCAACGCGGCGAACCGCGTCACCGTCAGGGAAAGCGTCCGGCCCGCCATCGTCTGCACCTGCGCTTCCCGCTGGCGGAACGCCGGATTGTCGAGGTGGACATAGCCGACACCCTCGGCTTCGGCGTCCCGTTCGAGATCGCCGAGCCCGCCCGCCAGCGCGACCCCGCCCCCGGCGCGCACGAACTCGTACAGCGGGCCGAGTTCGTCGCACACCAGCGCCGGGCGGACCGCGAGGTTCTCGATCCGGGCCGCGATGTCGAACAGCTCCCGCAGGCTCTGCCCGGTGGTCGGCAGCGCGAGCGGGTACCCGGCCAGCTCGGCCAGGCCGACGCGGTCGCGGCCGGCCAGCGCGTGCCCGGGCGGCACGACCGCGTACACCGGCACGACGACCGCGCTTTCCACGCGCACGCCGTGCTGCGGTCCGGTCGTGTAGGTGACGGCGACGTCGGCCGCGCCGTCGAGAACGCGCCGGGTCGCCTCCTCGCGTCCGACGACGTCGACGCGGAAGGCGACGTCCGGGTGCTCGCGGCGGAACTCCGCGATCGCGCGCGGGACGACGCGGCGGCCGAAGCCCTCGGAACACGCCACGGTGATCGACCGGGCCTGCAACCCGCGGCCGGTGCGCAGTTCGCCGAGCAGCGCCGCCGACTCCGCCTCGCTGCGCCGGACGTGGTCGAGCAGCAGGTTCCCGGCGTCGGTCGGGATCATGCCGCGCGGGTGCCGGAGGAACAGCGGCACGCCGATCCCGGCCTCGAGCTTGGTGATCTGCCTGCTGATCGCCGACGGCGCGACGGTCAGCGCGACGGCGGCCTCCGACACCGAGCCGGTGCGGGCGACCTCGAGGAAGTAGGTGAGCCCGGTGGGCAGCAGTCGCATCAGAGCCTCCTGGTTTGCCTCAATGAGAACGCCCGACGGCCAAAACGGCAATGGTCACGGCCCCGGGACCGGCTTAGGCTGCTGCGCAACCCGACCCGGGAGGGCACGTGATTCCGACCGAACTGCTTGCCAAGGCGCAGGCCCACGTCGATTCGGGGGCGTTCTTCGCCGAACTCGCCACGCTCGTGGGGTATCCGACGGTGAGCGACGCTCCGGAAGGTCGTGTTGCCATCAAGGCATACCTCGACGACGTCCTGACGCCGGCCTTGACGGCGCTCGGCTGCGCGGTGGCGACCTACCCGAATCCCGACCCGGCCGGCGGCCCGTTCCTCGTCGGCACCCGCGTCGAGTCACCCGAGCGGCCGACGCTGCTCTGCTACGGCCACGCCGACGTCGTCGGGGAGGCGGGACAGTGGAGCGACGGCCTTGACCCGTGGACGCTGACCGCGGACGGCGACCGCTGGTACGGCCGCGGAACGGCCGACAACAAGGGCCAGCACCTGATCAACCTCACCGCGCTGCGGCTGCTCCTGGCCGAGCAGGGCTCGCTGGGGTTCAACCTGAAGTTCCTGTTCGAGACCGGCGAGGAGATCGGCTCTCCCGGCCTCACGGAATTCGCGGCAGAGCACAAGGAACTGCTCCGCGCCGACGTCCTCATCGCCTCCGACGGCCCTCGCCTGGACTCCGCGACGCCGACGTTGTTCCTCGGCGCGCGCGGCAGCGTCCGGATCGCGCTCGACGTCGATCTGCGGCCCGGCTCCTACCATTCCGGGAACTGGGGCGGCCTCCTGCGCAACCCCGCCACCACGCTCGCCGCGGCCATCGCGTGCCTGGTCGACGGCCACGGCCGCATCCAGGTGCCCGAGCTGCTGCCGCCCGGACTTCCCGGCACCGTGCGGGCGGCGCTGGCCGGCGTCGTCGTCGCCAACAGCCCGGGCGACCCGGTGCCGGACAGCGGCTGGGGCGACCCGCGGCTGACCGCCGCCGAACGGCTGTACGGCTGGAACACCCTGGAGGTCCTCGCCCTCGGCGCGGCCGACGTCGACCGCCCGGTCAACGCGATCCCCGGCCGGGCCAGGGCGGTGCTGCAGCTGCGGTACGTCGCGGGCACGGACGTCGGCGGCATCGCCGAAGTCGTGAAGAAACGGCTTGCGGAGCACGGGTTTCCGATGGTCGAGGTGACCATCGACGGCAGCTTCAAGGCCAGCCGCACGCCGGTCGACGACCCGTGGGTGAGCTGGGCCAAGTCCACTTTGGACGCGGTCGCCGACCGGCCTGTCGCGCTCCTGCCCAACTTCGGCGGCGGTCTGCCCAACCACGTCTTCACCGACGTCCTCGGGCTGCCGACGCTGTGGCTGCCGCACTCCTACCCCGGCTGCCTCCAGCACGCGCCCGACGAGCACCTGCTCGCGTCCGTGGCCCGCGAAGGCGTCGTGCTCGCCACCGCGCTTTTCCACGCCCTCGGGCAACGCGGATGACCGGCACGCAGACCCGCCACCCGGCCACGACCCGGCGCGCCATCGCCGCCGCGACCATCGGCAACGCGCTCGAGTGGTTCGACCTCGCCGCGTACGCGCTCATGGCGGCCTACATCGGCAAGACGTTCTTCCCCGGCGGCAACGCGGCGATCCAGCTGGTGCAGGCGTACGCCGTCTTCGGGATCACCTTCCTGATCCGCCCGCTCGGCGGCCTCGTCCTCGGCGCGTACGCCGACCGGCACGGGCGCAAGAAGGCGCTGGTGCTGACGATCCGGCTGATGGTCGTCGGCACGCTCCTGCTGGCGATCATGCCGGGGTACGCGCGAATCGGGGTGCTCGCGCCGCTCGGCGTGATCGTCGCGCGGCTGCTCCAGGGCTTCGCGGCCGGCGGCGAATTCGGCGCCGCGACGTCGTTCCTCATCGAGCAGGACGACCGGCGCAAGGGCTTCCTCGGCAGTTTCCAGTTCGCGAGCCAGGGTTTCTCGACGCTGCTCTCGGCCGGGTTCGCGGCCGGGCTGACCGCGCTCCTGTCGAACGACGCCATGACGTCGTGGGGCTGGCGGGTCCCGTTCGTCTTCGGCCTGCTCGTCGGCCCGGTCGGGTACTACATCCGCCGTCACGTCGACGAATCGCCCGCCATGCCTTCGGAGAAACCGGCAACGTCGACGATCCGGTCGCTGTTCCGGAACCACTGGGGCGGGCTGCTGATCGCCGGCGGCGCGCTGGTCGTGTCGACGTCGCTGAACTTCATCCTGCAGTCGCTGCCCACGTTCGCCATCAAGACACTGGGCCTCGACGACTCGCTTTCGTTCGTGGCGCTGGTGATCACCGGCTTCGTGCTCACCGTGGGCACGCCGGTCGCCGGCCTGCTCGCCGACCGTCACGGCCGGATCCGGATCATGGTGACGGCGGCGGTGCTGATCGGCGTGAGCGCGGTTCCGCTCTACGTCTGGGTCACCACGGCGCCGTCGTTCCTCACGCTCACCGCCGCGATGACGATCCTGGGGCTGCTGAAGGCCGCGTACTTCGGCGCGCTGCCTTCGGTGATGGCCGACGCCTTCCCGCCGCACACCCGCGCGACCGGGCTTTCGTTCGGCTACAACGCGACGGTCGGCGTCTTCGGCGGCTTCACCCCGACGATCGCGGCGGCGCTGGTCGCCACCACCGGGTCGCCGGTCTCGCCGGGGTGCTACCTCGTCTTGACAGCCTGCCTGAGCATCGCGGCCCTGACTGTCGCCCACCGGCGCCGGGGCATCCGGTGAGCGTCAGGGTTCGAGGTCGGTCACCCCCTTCCCGGTCGCCATGTCGAACGGCACGGACGCCTGGTCGTGCACGATCACCCAGCCGTCACCGGTGTTCCGGAAGACGAACGTGGCCCGGACCCACATGCCGTCGGCCGCCACCCCGTTCGTCAGGATCCCGCTGACCCGGCCGAAGCCGTGCCCGACGGCGAGGTCGCCGCTCACCGTGACGGTCAGGTCGCGCAGCTCGTAGTCCACCTTTTCGAAGAACGTGAACACCTTCGCCCAGTTCTTCAGCTTCGCGTCGGTCCCCACGTGCTGCAGCGGCGGTTCGACGTCGAAGGACACGACGTCCGGGGCGTAGCAGCGGCGCAGCGCTTCGAGGTCCTTGTTCCGGAGCCCGTCGACGATCGCGTCGATCCGGCCCCTGATCGCGGCTTCGGCGTCCCCGCGCCGCAGCGGGGCGAGGGCGGTGCTCCACGCGACGACGTGGTCGAGCAGCAGGTCCAGCGCGGCGAGCTGGTGGTCGCCCGGCTTGAAGACCGTGCGGTTCTCGAACTCGGTCGCCAGGGGCAGCGTGACCTGCGGGGCCACGTCCGCCAGCTGCAGGGCCCCGCAGACCAGCCGCAGCTGCTCGACCGAGCGGGCGCCGCCGACACCGCCGTACGAGACGAACCCGGCGGCTTTGGTGTTCCACTCCACGTGCACGTGGTCCATGGCGTTCTTCAGCACGCCGGGAACGGAGTGGTTGTACTCCGGCGTGACCAGCACGAACCCGTCGCAGGCGGCGACGGTGGCGGCCCAGGCCCGGGTGCGCTCGTCCTGGTACTCGCCCGAGAAACCCGGTGGCTCCTCGAGGTGGGGCAGCGGGTGGTCGCGCAGGTCGATCAGCGTGAACTCGGCGTCGGTGCGCCGGGTCGCCCGCTCGTGGACCCACCGGGCCACCTGGTCCCCCACGCGGCCGGGGCGGGTGCTGCCCAGCACGATTCCGATCGTGATCATCGTTCTCCCCTGTTCGTTTCGGCTTCGACCGGTCCGACGAAGCGGCCCCGCGGAATGTCAGGCCTGACGATCGGGGACGCTGTGTCGTCGGAGGAGTCATGACCACGCCATCGGAGCCGGTCGTCGGCGAACGACGTCACCTGCTCAACCTCGCCTACCGCCTGCTCGGCTCGCTGGCCGAAGCCGAGGACGCGGTGCAGGAGACGTATGCCCGCTGGTACGCGCTTTCCCAGGAGCAGCGGGACGCGATCGCCTCGCCCGGCGCGTGGCTGACGACGGTCGCCGGCCGCGTCTGCCTGGACGTGCTCGGCTCGGCGCGGGTCCGGCGCGAGCGGTACGTGGGCGAGTGGCTGCCCGAGCCGGTGCCCGAGCAGAACGACTCGGTCGCCGACCGGATCACCCTCGACGAGTCGGTCACCATGGCGTTCCTCGTCGCGCTCGAAGCGATGACCCCGGCGCAGCGCGTCGCGCTCGTCCTGCACGACGTCTTCGGTTACGCGTTCGCCGAGGTCGCCGAGATCACCGGCCGCACCCCGGCGGCGTGCCGCGAACTGGCCTCTTCGGCCCGCCGCCGCGTGCGCGCCGCCCGGCCGGCGGCCCCGGCCACCCGGCAGGCGGACCTGGTCAGGAACTTCAAGCAGGCCTGGGAAGCGGGCGACATCGACGCCCTGGTCGGCCTCCTCGACCCCGCCGCGACCCTCACCGCCGATGGTGGCGGCGTGGTCCGCGCCGCACTGACCCCGATCGAAGGCGGCGAGCCGGTCGCGCGGTACGTCGTCGCCCTCGCCACCGGGGCCGCCGGGGCGCTGACGCTCGTGGAGCGCACGGTCAACGGCCTGCCCGGCCTGCTGCTCCAGCGCGGGAACGACCTCGCGGCCGTGTACGCCTTCGATGCCGCGGACGGCCGGATCACCCGGATCTGGGCGATGCGGAACCCGGAGAAGCTCAGCCGGTGGATCGCCGGTCCGGCGGAAGGTGCCGACGGCCGGCGCGCCTAGCCTTATTCAGGCGTCGGCTCGGGTCTTCTCCCAGACCGACACGTGTTTGGTGCTTTCGGCAGTGAGCTCCGAGCGGTCCCAGTCCGCCCAGCGGTGCTTCAGGCTCATCCCGGCGATGCGCGCCATGAGGTCCATCTCGGCCGGCCAGGCATACCGGAAGGGAATACGGCGGAACCGCCCCGTCCCGTCCGGTGACACGGTGACGTGGTTCGACGTGAACTCCTGCGTGACGACGTCGTACTGGTCGAACCCGACGTAACCGGCGCTGTCGCCGGGCGCCACCGCGAACGGGACGGTGTCCTGTCCGGGTGGCAGGCGACGCAGGTCCGGCAGGCCCACCTCGACGAGGAACAACCCGCCCGGCCGGAGATGCGCGGCCGCATTGCGGAAGACGTCGACCTGCCCGTCCTGAGTGGTCACGTTGCTGATCGTGTTGTACACCAGATAGACCATCGAGAACTGACCGGCGACCCGCGTCGTCGTCATATCGCCGATCGTGACCTCGACGGCGTCGCCGCCCGGCTTGCTCGCGAGGCGCGCCGCCATCGCCCGGCTCAGCTCGATGCCGCTCACCGGCACACCGCGAGCGGCCAGCGGCGCGGCGATCCGCCCGGTGCCGACGGCGAACTCGAGGACCGGGCCTTCGGCCAAGTCTTCGAGGACGTCCACCGCGAGCGTCACCACCTCGGGTGCGTTCGCACCGCCCGGCGCGTCGTAGCCCGCGGCCACGCTCTCGGGAAACCAGCCGTCCGCCGGGTCGTCTTCCGGATTCGCCTCACTGATCACGGTCACCGACGGTACGCCCGCGACCACGTGCTCCTCAGCCCATTTTCGAAGTAGACAGTGTCTACATCAGTTTGATAGACAGTGTCCGCAAGGTGAACCACGGGTTACGGAGACCGGAATGAGCTACCACCGTTTCGTCGTCCTCGGCGACAGCTGCGCCGAAGGCCTCGACGACCCGTACCCCGGAGAAAGCCACTACCGCGGCTGGGCCGACTTCGTCGCCGCGCGCCTCGCCGAGAACGAGCCCGGCTTCCGGTACGCGAACCTCGCCGTCCGCGGGCGGCGGCTCGACCAGATCGTCCCCGAGCAGGTGCCGGCCGCGACCCGCCTCGCACCCGACCTGGTCGCCCTCTTCGGAGGCGGCAACGACGTCATGAGCCGGGGCTGGGACGCGCGGACCGTCGCCCGCCGGGTCGACGCCGCCATCCGCGCCTGCACCGAGATCAGCCCCGTCGTCGTCACCTTCACCCTGAGCGACATCTCCCACCGGATGCCGCTCGGACACCGGATGCGGCCGCGGATCGTCGCGCTCAACGACGCCATCCGCGAAGCCGCCGTCAGCTACGGCGCGCTGCTCGTCGACCTGTGGCCCGACCAGGCCGTCACCGACTCGCGGTACTTCGGCGCCGACCGTCTCCACCTGTCCACCGACGGCCACCGCAGGCTCGCCGCCTACGTCCTCGACCGGCTCGGCCTCGCCCCCGACCCCGCCTGGCTCGCCCCGCTGCCCGGCGTCGCCGCGGACGGCGGCTGGCGCGCGGACCTGCGCTGGCTGCTGCGCGAGGTGCTGCCGGTCGCCGTGACGCGCACGCGCAACCGGCTGATCGGCCGCCAGCCCGGCGACGGCTTCCTCCCGAAGCGCCCGGACCTGCTCCCCCTGACCCGGGACGAGGCGTGGGCACCCGGCAACGCCTGATCACGACGGCGGCCGAGCTGCTCGCCGAGGAAGGCGTCGCCGCGGTGACCTTGCGCGGGATCGCCAAGGCAGCCGGGGTTTCGCACGGCGCGCCGCTGCGCCACTTCTCCGGCCGCGCCGAGCTCCTGTCCGCCGTCGCCACCGAGGGCTTCACCGAACTGCTGGACCGCCGGACGCGCCTGCCGGACGCCGGTCCGCGGGAACGGCTCACGGCCGCCTGCCACAACTACGTCGACTTCGCGCTGGGACGCCCGGCGATGTTCGAGCTGATGTTCCGCCGGGACCTGATCGACCCGGCGGAGCCCGCGCTCGCCGCCGCCAGCAGCGCGGTGTTCGACGAGTTCGCGGCACTGGTCGCCGCGGCAGGCGGGCACCGGGGCACCGACCCGCGGCTGGTCGCGGCGTCGCTGTGGGCCGCGCTGCACGGCCTCGCCCAGCTGTGGCTGTGGGGCGGGCTGGCGGGGGCGAGCTTCGCGCCGTCGCCCGAATCGGCGCTGGCCGTCACGCTCGACGCGTACCTCGACTGAGGTCGCGAATGACTCATTCGCGGCCAAGAAACCCTCGATGCAACCCTGGCCAACAGCCTTTGCCGAGCTCGTGCGCACCGGGCGACACGCGGTCCCCCGGTGCGCGCACCCGAACATCTGATCGAATAGGCTTCCCGCCATGACCGAGTCAGACCCGCAGCTCGAGCGCATCCGCAAGCTGCTGGCCAAGGCCGAGGATCCGGCGGTCACCGAGGCGGAAGCCGAGGCGTACAACACAAAGGCCGCCGAACTCGTCGCGCGGTACGGCATCGACCAGGCGATGCTCGCGGCGGCCGGCGCGAGCGACGAGATCGGCACGCTGAAGATCCCGATCAGCGACCCGTACAGCCGCGACAAGGCGAGCCTGCTGACCTCGGTGGCGTATCCGCTGCGCTGCCGGACCCTGCTGCACCGCCTCGGCCAGAAGGTCGAGAGTGTCACGGTGTTCGGCTACCACTCCGACCTCGGCCGGGTGGAGCTGCTGTTCACCAGCCTGCTGCTGCAGGCGAGCACGCAGCTGACCCGCGTCCGGCCGGACGGCTTCTTCCCCGGTGAGTCGCTGGCCGCATACCGGCGCACGTGGCTGCACGGCTTCGCCCGCGCGGTCCACGAACGGCTTTCCCTGGCCGAGCAGGAAGCCGTCCGCACGGCGACGTCCGGTGCGCGGTCGGCCGAGCTGGTCGTCCGCGACCGCGCGCAGATGGTGCAGCACGCGTTCGACACGGAGTACGGCGACCTGCGGTCGGCCGCGCCACGGCGGCTGTCCGGCAGCGGCTACCTCGACGGCCACGACGCCGGCACAAAGGCGAACCTCGACCCGTCCGCGCTCACGCGCCGGCTGAAGGCGCTCCCCACGCGCTGAGTCGCGCCGGCGGCCGCATGATCACCGGGGAGCGGACTTCCTCCACGAACGCGCTCGGTTCTGGGCCGCCGTGGCGGGCACCGTCACCCGGCGTCCGGCTCTGTGGAGCGGAATCGCCGCCGGAGTGCTGGTGCTGCTCACGGTGCCGGCCATCGGGATCCGGCTGCAGGACCCCGCACCGGCCGAGAGCCTGCCGCGCGGCATTCCCGTGATCGACGCGGCCGCACGCGTCCAGGAAGCGTTTCCCGGCGTGACGATGCCCGCGCACCTCGTCCTCTGGAACACCCGCGGCGGCCCGGTCGACACGCCCGCGCTGCGCCGGGCGATCGGCGAACTCACTTCCGCGACCCCGAAACCGGCCGTGATCGTCCCGGTGGACCAGGCGCTCGTCGTCCGGATCCCGCTCGGCGGAACCGGCAACGACGAAGCGGCGAGCCGGACGCTCACGGCGTTGCGCGAAACGCTGCTGCCGCGAACGATCGGGCGGCTCGACGGCATCGGGTACGCGGTGGCGGGCCGGACCGCCGAAGCGCACGACTTCACCGCGCAGGTGCTCGCCCGCGCGCCGTACGTCTTCGGCTTCATCCTGCTGCTCGCCTTCGTGCTGCTGCTCGTGGTGTTCCGGTCGGTCGCGGTGCCGGTGGTGTCGATCCTGCTCAACCTGCTGTCGGTCGGCGCGGCCTACGGCGTGCTCACGCTCGTGTTCCAGGACGGCTTCCTCGCGCCACTCCTGGGTTTCACGCCGTACGGCGGCGTGCTCGGCTGGCTGCCGATGTTCCTGTTCGTCCTGTTGTTCGGGCTGAGCACGGACTACCACGTCTTCATCCTCAGCCGGATTCGCGAACGACGGCTTTCCGGTGGCTCACCGCGGGAAGCGATCGTCGAAGGCACCGCGCGCAGCTCCGGCGTGGTGACGAGCGCCGCGCTGATCATGACCGGTGTGTTCAGCATCTTCCTGAGTCTCGCCGCGATCGAGTACAAGATGCTCGGCCTCGGCATGGCGGTCGCGATCCTGCTCGACGCGACGATCGTCCGCGGCGTGCTGCTCCCCGCGGCACTGGCGCTGTTCGGGGACCGGCTCTGGCGCGCTGAGGCTGTAGCAAACCTTAAAGATCCGTCCAGAACTCTTCACTTGTCCTGACTGATCATCTCCGGCACGGTGAAGGTATGAACGGTGGACGGGGTGCGCTGGTGCGCATCGGAGCGCTGGCCCTGCTATGGGGGTCTGGATTCCTGTGGATCAAGCTGGCCCTGACCGGGCTGAGCCCCGTCCACCTCACTCTGGTCCGCTGCGCCCTGGGCGCGTTGACGCTGCTGGCGCTGGCGTTCGCGGCCCGCCAACGGCTTCCCCGGGACCGCCGGACCTGGGGCAGGCTGGTCATCGCCGCGTTCTTCTGCAACGCCCTGCCGTTCGCGCTGTTCGGCATCGGGGAGCGCACGGTGGACTCCGGGATCGCGGGCGTCATGAATGCCACCACCCCGCTGTGGTCGCTGCTGATCGGCGTCGCGCTCGGCACGGACCGCCGGCTCAACCCGGTCCGGCTGCTCGGGCTGGCCCTCGGCTTCGGCGGCGTCCTGGTGATCTTCGCGCCGTGGCAGCAGGCCGGCCTGCTGAGCGCGGGCGCGCTCGCCCTGCTCGGCGCGGGCCTCAGCTACGCGATCGCGTTCGCCTACATGGCCAGGAAACTGCCACCGGACGGCGCTCCGCTGGCACTCTCGGCCGCGCAGCTGATGACGGCCACCGCGCTGACCGCGGTCGCCCTGCCCGTCGCGTCCACCGCGCCGCACCTGACGCTGACCGCCGTCGTCGCGGTGACGATCCTCGGCGTCTTCGGCACCGGGATCACGTTCTACCTGAACTACCGGCTGCTCACGGACGAAGGCCCGACAGCCGCGGCGACCGTCGGCTACCTGCTCCCGGTCGTGTCGATCGGGCTCGGGGCCCTCTTCCTGGGTGAACCCCTGACGCCCCGGGTCGTCGGCGGCATGGTGATCGTGCTGGTCGCCGTCGGCCTGACCCGGTGGAAGGCTGTGACAACCGGGGCTCCGCCCCGGGCCGGGGGCTCCGCCACCCGGAACCCCCCAAACGCAGCTCAGGTGCCGGCGAAGGGCCCCGCGAGCTCGCCCGCCGGGCTGGCGGTGCCGAAGTAGTCGCCCGTGGCCAGCTCCGCGCCGGCCGCGCGCCACCACTTCGCCTGGTCCTCGGTGTGGATGCCGTCGACGACGAGCGTCGCGCCGACCTGCCGGACCAGCGGCACCAGCGCGCCGAGGAACGTCGAGTCCGACCACGCCTGCCATTCCGCGAGCCGCCGGTCGACGCGCACGATGCCCACCGGCAGGTCCTCGATCGCCCGCAGGTCGTCGGGCCCCAGCCCGAACTCGTCAAGCATGACGTGGACACCGAGGTCGGCGAGCGCGGTGACGTTCTCGATGACGCCGGACACGGCCAGCGCGCCGGCCGGCACCCCGAGCGTCAGCTGCCCCGGCGACAGGCCGGTATCGGCCAGCAGCCGCGTGACCCGGGTGCCCAGCGCCTCGTCCGACACCTGGTGCGCGGTGAGGCCGACGACCATCGGGAGACTGAAGCCCGCGCTCTGCCGCCACCACTCGCCCTGGCGGGCCGCCGCGCGCAGCATCCAGTCCCCGAGCGGCAGCACGAGCCCGGTCGGCTCGGCGAGCTCCAGGCAGCACTCGTGCGAAAGCGCCGTCTCGTCCGGCCGGTCCCAGTGCAGGCGGGCTTCGACGCCGGCGACCTCGCCGTCGGCCAGCCGTCCCATCGGCCGGTACCGCACGCCGATCCGGCCGTTCTCCCAGGCTCCGGCCATGCCGACGGCCAGCGCCTGCGTCCGCCGGTCGTGGGCGTCGGCCTCCCGGTCGAACATCTTCCACTGGCCGCGCCGCCGTGTCTTGGCGCGCCGCAGCGTCTGGTCCGCCTGGCGCAGCAGTTCGATCGGGTCGATGCCCCGCTCCGGCCGGTGGACCACGCCGGCGCTGGCCGACAGCGCGAGCCCGTGCCCGTCGATGAAGAAGGGCTCGGCGAGTTCGTCGTTGATCGCGCGCACGATCGCGGCGATGTCGGGCGTCTCCGCCGTGTTCTCGACCAGGATGCCGAACTCGTCGCTGTGGAACCGCGCGATCATCGCCCTCTCGCGGGCCATCACCACCCTCAGCCGCTGCGCGAAGTGCACCAGCAGCTGCTCGCCGGCGCGGCGGCCGAGGCTGTTGCAGACCATGCCGAACGCGTCGAGGTCGACGTGGAACAGGGTGACGCCGTAGACCGGGTCGGCGCGGCGCAGCGCCGTCTCGAGGTGGGTGCCGAAGTACTGGCGGTTCGGCAATCCGGTCAGGACGTCGTGCAGGGCCTGGCGGCTCAGCTCGCCCCGCAGCAGCATCAGCTCGGTGCCGTCCTCGACCACGACGACGAAGTGACCGGGCCGGTCTTCGGCGTCGCGCAGCAGTGACGCGGTGAGCGAGATGCGCGCGACGTCGCCGTCGCCGCGCAGCAGCCGCTGAGACTGCCGGATCCGTTCCCTGCCACCGTCGAGCAGCGCCGTCATCGCCTCGCGGAGAAGTCCGACGGTGTCGGGGTGGACGACGTCGTACAGCACGGCGCCGGTGAGCTCGGCGGGTCCGCGCCCGAGCATCTCGGCCAGCGCCGCGTTGGCCCGCACGATCCGGCCGTCGACGGCGACCAGCGCGATGCCGCTCGCCGACGACGTCACCACCTGTTCGAAGCGCGCTTCGCTCTCCTTGAGGTTCCACTGGGCGTCCCGCACCGCCTTGAGCAGCGACAGGTGCATGGTCTCCTGCAGGCCGAGGACGCTGCGCTCGTGCGCGAGCAGGAACCCGCAGGAGAGCGCGCCCAAGGTCAGCACGATCCGCTCGGCGAAGCGGTCCGCCGGCTGGAATTCGGGCAGCGCCGCGAAGCCCTTCCCGAGGACGTCGAGTGTCGACCGCAGGCCGGGTTCGCCGACATAGCCGAGCGCCACCAGCCGCGCGCCGACCCGCTCGGCCCGTGTCGCGTCCGAGGACATGCTGTGCAGGCATTCGCACAGCGTGTCGAGCATGTCGCGAAGTTCCCGGTCGAGCTCCTCCCGGCCCGGCGACACGACGGTCACCCGGCTGAGCAGGGAGGCCCATTTCCGGGCGAGCACCGCCCGCCCGTGGTCCGGGCCGGGAACCGTAAGCCGCTCCGGGGCGTGATCAATCTTCGGCATTCGTGGTTTCACTCAGCTTCTGCGATCGATTCCGGCGTGAACCAGAATTTCATGGCGGCCGCGTCGGAGATGTCCGCCAGTCCGGACGGCCGCCATTCGCCGCAGCCGGCCAAACCCGACTCAACGATAGCGAATCCGGTGAAAAGTGTGGAAACCTGGGCTTGCGGCCGCAGGGTCACTTGATCGGGACTCCGGCTCTCTTTGATCACCTCGGTCGCTTCTTCGAGTCCGGGCCCGGTGGCACCCATTCCGGCGATCGTGTCACAGAGAACACCTTCTCAGTCGTGTCGGGCCGAAAAGATCTTAGCGATTCCTCCAGGTTCGCCCACTGCGCCATATGTGTGAGCACACACCACCCGATCGGGCACTGTCCCGTTCGACTGGATGTGCCTACCGTAGACCTTCTCCTAGGGAAATTCACCACAATGGCGCAAACGGGGAGCCCCACATGACCGTCCCGGTCGCACCGGGCCGGTGGCCCTTTCTGGGGCACACGCCGGCACTGCTGCGGCGACGCTTCGCGTTCACCAGTTCATTGCACGAGTACGGTGAAATTGTAAAACTTTACCTCGGCCCGTCGCCGACGTACTTCGTCACCAGCGCGCGGCTGACGCACGAAGTGCTGGTCACGGCAGGGACGAAGTTCCGCAAGGGCGCCATGTTCGACAAGTTCCGGCCGTTCGTCGGAAATGGCTTGGTGCTTTCGAACGGCGACTTCCACCGGCAGCAGCGACGGCTGATGCAGCCGGCGTTCCACCGCGACCGCCTGGCCGCCTACGCGGAGACGATGCGGCGCGCGGCAACCGAGCTGAGCGACTCGTGGCGGCCCGGCGAAGTGCGGCTGATCGACGAGGACCTGCAAGGCCTCGCGGTGACGATCGTCGGCGAAGCGCTGTTCTCCACGGAACTGGGGAAAGAGGCGATCGCCGAGGCCCGCCGGTCGATCTACCTGATCATCCAGCAGGGAATGGTTCGCGCGCTGTCGCCGAAGTTCGTCGAAAAGCTGCCGGTGCCCGGAAACCGGCGGTTCGACGAGGCCATCAGCCGGATGCGGGCGATCGTGCTCGAGGTGATCCGCGAGTGGCGGGCCGAGGGCGCCGACCACGGCGACCTGCTCTCGACGTTGCTGCTGGTCGGCATGACCGACGAGCAGGCGCGGGACGAAGTGCTCACCCTGCTCACTGCCGGCATCGAGACCACCGCGCTCGCGCTGGCCTGGACGTTCCACGAGCTCGGCAGGCACAAGCAGGTGGAGGAGCGGGTGCACGCCGAGGTCGACGAGGTGCTGGCCGGCCGCCCGGTCACGGTCGACGACCTCACCCGGCTTACCTACGTTCGGCAGGTGGTCGACGAGGTGCTGCGCCAGTACCCGCTCTGGATGCTGATGCGCCGCACGCTCGAGGAAGTCGACCTCGGCGGCGTGCGGCTCCCGGCGGGAGCCGAGGTGATCGTCAGCCCGCACGCGCTGCACCACGATCCCGCGTCGTACGACCACCCGGACCGGTTCGATCCCGGCCGCTGGGCGCCGGAGCGGGCGGCGCGGCTGCCGAAGGGCGCGTTCGTCCCGTTCGGGGCGGGCGCCCGGCAGTGCATCGGAAACCGTTTCGCCCAGAATGAAATCGTCATCACGGTGGCGACGGTGGCCGCGCGGTGGCGGCTGGTCCCGGTACCGGGCCGGCCGGTGCACGTGAAGTTCACCTCCGCCGCCTACCCCGACAGCCTGCCGATGACGGCGGTCCCCCGCTAGCCGGAGGTCGTTCTCCTTGCCCCGCCTTGGTGCGGAACGTCAATGGGTTTCCATGGGAACTCCTCCGTCTCTCGTGCCGGCGCGTTGCACGTCAACCGTGGCAGCTCGACTGGCGCGTCTCCATCGCTCGCCGAGCGACGAAATGCCTCCGAAGCACTCATCACGGAGCGGCGTTGGAAGGATGATGAACGGATGTCCCCGGAAGAGTCCGGAAAGCCGGCCCGGCTTCGGGTCAGCGCCGAGACGACCCAGATCCTGCGGGAGGCGTTCCACAAGATCGACGCCAACTACCGCAACGACCACTACGGCCTCTACGACTACGCCCGCGCGGTGACAAGCAAGATCGTCCCGCTGGAGCACTTCTACATCGGTTTCTTCCACGGCGCCAACCGGGTGCGCTATCCCTACGGCTACGACAACGGCATGTATTCGGATCCGGCTTCGCACACGTACGGACCACACGGCCAAGCCGCGTGGCTGCTGAAACACCGTCAGACCTACCGGATGCAGTACGACAACGGCGCCGCGCTCAACGCGGGCGTCGCGTCCGGCGACACCAGTCGCGCTTCCGCCGACGCTGTCACCACGCCGTTGTTCCGACGCGGCCGCGACGGGGAGCCGATGGTGTTCGGCATGATGTCCATGCAGAGCTACCAGCCCAACGCCTTCGACGACAACTCCGTGCGTGCCTTCGAGTGGCTGGCCGACCTGGTCGCCCGCGTGCTGTCGAAGGAGGCCGAAGACCTCGACGCACTCCGCCGGCTGCCGGCTGATGTCGACGACGCACCGCAGCTGGTCACCGCCGACCACATCGTCGAGCTGCTCTCGTCGCGCGTGGCCGACGTCCGGCAGCGAGCCCAGGACGCCCTGACAGCCCCCGACCCGGGTTCGATGCGCGAAGCCTTGCGCCGCATCGTCGCCGAGTGCCAGCAACTCCAATCGGACCTGGTGGAACTCACGCTCAACATCGACAACGGCCCCGAGGAACGCTTTCGCTCACTCACCGCCGCGGAGCAGGGTGTCGCAGTGCTCTTGAGCAGCGACCTGCCGAACGATCAGCTCGCCCGCGAGCTGGGAATCAGCTTGCACACGGTCAAAACACACGTCCGCCACATCTTGGCCAAGTACCGGATGGCCGGCCGCGGCGCCGTCGCCGACGACGTCAGGAAGCATCTGGCACGCTGATCCGTTCGCGATCCAGCCCTGAGCCGGTGTCGGGGTCGCCTACCGCGGATGCGGTAGTGCACGCGAGCCGTGACGACGATGGCAACGGGCGCGCGAGTGCCGAAGATCTGTTCCACAAGGCAAATCGACGTGGTAGGAGCAGATCGATGACTAGTGCGAACCGGTTGCGGCGGAACCCGGCCGTGTGGCTCTTCCCGTTCGCCGTCCTGGTCGGCGTCCAGTTCGGCGCCGGGCTCTACGAGAAGATCATCGTCGTGGCGCAGTGGTCGTCGCTGCCCGGCGACCAAGTGGTGGCGGCGATCGAAAACAGCGGGATGAAGGCGGCGGGGCGGGTGTTCTGGCCGTTCGTGTCGCCGCTGGTCGCGTTGTTCGCCGTGGGCAACCTCGTCGTGGCTTGGCGGTCGAAGGCGGCGAACCGGCGCTGGTGGCTGGCCGGAGCGGCGCTCATGGTCGGGTACGCGGTCTTCAGCTACGGCTTCTTCGTGCCGCAGATGCTCTTGTTGCAAGCGGACGGCGCCACGTGGCCGGCGGACCGGGTCGAATCCCTCGTCGACTGGTGGACCGGGCTGAACTACGTGCGGATGGCGATCGGTGCGGCGGGGTGGCTGTGCCTGATCCGGGCACTGTCCTTGCTCGAACGGCGCTAGTCACGCACCGGCCCGCACCAGGCCGGTCTCGTACGCCACGACGACGAGCTGGGCGCGATCACGCGCGTCCAGCTTCACCATGGACCGGTTCACGTGGGTCTTCACCGTCGCCGGGCTGAGGAACAGCAGCCCGCCGATGTCCACGTTGGACAGTCCGCGGCCGACGAGCGCCAGCACCTCGCGTTCCCGCTCGGTGAGGACCGCGAGCCGCCGGTCGTCGGGCTGGTGGGGAGGGTTCGTCACGAACGCCTCGATCAACGTGCGGGTCGCGTGCGGACTCAGCAACGACTGCCCGCCCGCTACCGTGCGCACCGCGTCACGAAGGGCCTCTGGCCTGATGTCCTTGGTGATGAACCCGCTGGCGCCCGCCCGTAGGGCCGCGAACACGTACTCGTCTTGTTCATAGGTCGTCAACACCAGCACCCGGACGTCACGGCCGATGCCCGGGTCGGCGACGATCCGCGTGGTCGCGGTCAGACCGTCCAGCACCGGCATCCTGATGTCCATCAACACCACGTCGGGCCGGTGCGCTCGAACCGCGGCCACCGCCGCCGCCCCGTTCTCCACTTCGGCCACCACCACGATGTCGCCGTCGCGCTCGCACAACGTGCGCAGGCCGGTCCGCACCATCGGCTGGTCGTCGGCGAGAACCACCGTGATCGCTATGACACACCCCCTGAAGGCAACCGGGCCCGCACCGCCCACCCCGGCATCCCGTCGTCGGCGGGACCACACCGCACCAGCCCTCCCAGTGCCGCGGCCCGCTCGGCCATACCGCGCAGACCAGAGCCGGACGACCTGCCGGCCCCGCTCGTCCCGCGACCGTTGTCCCGCACGGTGACCAGCACTTCGTCCCGTCCGCAGTCGACGGTGAGGGTCAATGTATCGCCCCCGGAGTGACGCAGTGCGTTGGTCAGCGATTCCTGCGCCAGCCGATAGACGGTGAGTTCGACCGCCGGCCGCAGCGACGTGGTGTCGCCGCGCACGCTCAGCGTCACCGCCATCCCGGCGGCACGGGCGGCCTCGGCCAGGTCCGCCAGCTGCCCGATGCCCGGCGCCGGCCGGTCACCGCTGTCCGCCTGGGTCCGCAGCACGGCGATCGTGCTGCGGAGGTCGGTCATGGCGTCCTCACTGGCCGAACGCACCCACTCGACGGCTTCCCTGGCTCGATCGGGGCGGTCGGTCAGGTTGTCCGCGGCGACGTTCGCCTGGATGCCGACGACGGTCACGGTGTGGGCCAGCACGTCGTGCAGGTCCCGGGCGATCCGGAGCCGTTCGGCGGTGACCCGCTGCTCGTGTTCCTGTTCGGCCAGCCGCAGCCGCAACCCGGCTTCCTCACGAAGCGCGTGCCGGCTGCGCAGCGTCTCGCCGAGCAGCAGGATGACGGACAACAAGGCGACGTCGAACAGGGTTCCGATCGCAACCTGCGCGAACGTCTCGGCTCCTTCGCCGAGCAACCGGTAGAACGTGCTGCTGAGCCCGACCACCCCGAGCACCGTCACGCCCCACCAGAGGTGACCGGCCAGCGCCACGGCGAAGAGCTCGTATCCCAGCGCCAACGCGGGTGAGAAGGCGGGAACACCCATCGCCAGCGCGCCGAAGAAGCACACGCACGAACCCGCCAGAGCGATCCGCGGAGCGCGCCGGGCGATCACGACCCACACCCCGACGACGACCACGGCGGCCACCACCACCGCGTCGACCGGATGGGCGGGCTGATCGGTGGAAATCGCGGCCGCCCCGAGCATGACCACGGTCAGGGACGTGGCTGCCCCCAGATCCACACTCCGTTTTGCCCACGTGGACGAAAGCATGCGGTGAGCCTAGAGATCCACCTCGGCGAAAGCCTCGACGATGAGCGCCACGGCAACGAAAAAGGCCGCCCACTCCACAGTGGACGGCCTCTGCCCTCAGGTCGACCTTACTCGAACATTGACGACCGAAGCGACCACGGATGGGGGTCTGGGGGCTCGGCCCCCAGGAAACAAAACAGGGCGAGCAGGTCTGCGCCTTCCGCAGACACTCCTCGCCCGAGAACTGGTGGAGCTGAGGGGAATCGAACCCCTGACCTTCTCGATGCGAACGAGACGCGCTACCAACTGCGCTACAGCCCCTTGGTTGTGCTCGTAGAGCTTAGCAGTGCCCTACGAGCACCCGACCCGGGGGGTCACTCCCCGACGGCTCGCCGGTAAGGCCCGGTCCCGGGCTCGTCGAGCTCCTCGAACGCCGGATCCTCGTCGTCGAGGTCGACGACGACCGCGCTGCGGCGGACGCGGGATGTCGGGGATGGGCGGCGTTCGACGACCTCGCGGCGGACCGGCTCGACGACCTCGACGTCCTCGACCTCCGGAGCCTCGATCTCCTCGTCCTGGACGGCCGGACGGGGCGGCGCCGCGCGGCGGGGCGCGCGGGAGCTGTTGAAGCGGGCGAGCCGGCGCTGCCGGATCTCCTCTTCGATGCGCACCTGGCGGCGCAGGTAGAAGAGGTAGCCGACGAGCACGAAGTCGACGGCGCCGTGGCCCCACCAGACCAGGGGAACGAGGAACCCGGCGACGGCGGCGGTGCCCACCGCGATCACGAGCAGGATCACGACGATCCGCTGCCGGAAGCCGTACTTGGCGCGGGCCGCGATCTCCGCGGCTTCGGGGTCGAAGCCACCTCGGCCGGGCCGGTAACCCGGCCGGTCGCGTTCGGCCCGCGAACCGCGGGCCGGCTGCGGGAGCGGCTGGGGCTCGTCCTCCGGTTCCTCGAGGTCCTCGAGGTCCTCGTCGAGTTCGAGTTCCGCCTCCAGCTCCGCGAGGTCGTCCTCGACCGAGGGCCGGGACTTCTCGGGTTCATCGGACATCGCGAATTCCTCCCGGTCTTCGTTGCGTCCACCGCCACCACTGCGCACGACCCTGGCCGCCAACGCGGAGTCGGCCGTCCTCGCGACCTGCTGCCGTCGACGCGCCACCATGGGCACGAGTACGACGAGCCATGCCGCGGCGAGCGCGACGATGATCACGGAGCTGGGCATCTCCCGTCACCTCCCCCGATCCTTCACCTGAAATCACGCTAGTCACAGGAGTAACAGATCGGACGGAGGCTCGCCGGTTTCGATCACGGAAATGCCTCACCGGATTAGGTGAATCTCACTGCATGTGGTATCGCGCTCACGAACCCAGACGGGTAATCACGGCGGGTAATCGTGGCGGGTAATCACTGTCAGGCGTGGTCGGCACGACCCGCCGCGACGAGCCGGGACACCAGTCCGGCCCCGATCTCCTCGCGCGTGATGGCGAAGCAGTAGTGGTCGCGCCACGCCCCGGCGACGTCGAGGTAGCGTTCGAACAGCCCCTCCTGCCGGTAGCCCGCCTTGGCGAGAACCCGCAGGCTGGCGGCGTTTTCGGGACGCACGGTGGCCTCCAGCCGGTGCAACCCGGCCGGTCCGAAGGCGTGGTCGGTGACGAGCGCGACGGCGGCCGTCGCGACCCCGCCGCGGACCACCTCGGACGACACCCAGTAGCCGATCCAGGCCGACCTCAGCGACGCCCGGATGACGTTACCGACAGTGATCTGACCCGCGAGCTGACCGTCCAGGGTGATCGTGAACGGCAGGCACTGACCACGCCGTGCGAGCGAGCGTAATGCCGCCCACTGCGACGGCCACGACCAGAAGGCGTTGCGTTCCGGCCACGGGCCGACGCCGGTCGGCTCCCACACCTCGAGGTGCGCCCGGTCCCGGAGCCGGATCCGGCTCCACTCGCCGGCGTCGCGCAGCCGGACCGGCCGGATCGCGACCACGCCCGCGGGCACCCGCAGCGGGCCGAGCCGCGCCGGCCAGCCCGGGTGGCGGCTTTCGACCGGGTAGGACACGCCGGACACGGAGTTCATCAGGCCCGTTGCGCCAGGAAGGTGACCTGGACCTGCTCGCCGGCGGCCACTTCCGTCAGCTCTTCCGGCACGTTGATCAGGCAGTTCGCTTCGGCCAGCGACGCGAGCAGGTGTGCCCCGGACTGGCCGAGCGGCTGGACCAGGTACTCGCCGTTGGCCTCGTCGCGCAGGAGCTGGCCACGCAGGAAGCCGCGCCTGCCCTCGGTCGAGCTGATCGGCGAGAGCAGCCGCGCGCCGACGATCCGCCGGTGCGGGTTGCGGGTGCCGCGGGCCGCCCGGATCAGCGGCCGGACCAGCACCTCGAACACCACCAGCGCGCTCATCGGGTTGCCGGGGATGAGGAACGTCGGCACCGAGTCGGGGCCGAGCCTGCCGAACCCCTGCACCGAGCCGGGGTGCATCGCCACCCGCGTCATGTCGATCCGGCCGAGGTCGGCCAGCGCGGCGTGGACCTCGTCGCCGGTGGCGCCCCCGGCGCCGCCCGCGACCACGACGATCTCCGACATCAGCAGCCTGCCCTCGACGACCTCCCGCAGCCGCTTCGGATCGCTCGGCACGATGCCGACCCGGCTGACCTCGGCGCCCGCATCTCTCGCGGCCGCGGACAGCGCGTAGGAGTTGACGTCGTAGACCTGCCCGACCGACGGCGTCCGATCGACGTCGACCAGCTCGTCGCCCACTGACACGATCGACACCCGCGGCCGCGGGTAGACGAGGACCTTCGCCCGGCCGACGGCGGCCAGCAGGCCCACCTGGGCCGATCCGATCGTGTCGCCGCGGCGCACCGCGACGTCGCCGATCTGGACGTCTTCGCCGGTCCGGCGCACGTATCCCGCCGACGGCACCGACCGGTGCACGGTCACGCGAGCCTGGTGCCCGTCGGTGTAGGCGAGCGGCACGACCGCGTCGGCCAGCGTCGGCAGCGGCGCGCCGGTGTCGACGCGCACCGCCTGGCCGGGCTGGAGCCGCCGCGGCTGGCGCGAGCCCGCCGCGATCTCCCCGACGACCGGCAGCTGCACCGGCTCCTGCCCGGCGGCGCGCACATCGACGCTGCGCACCGCGTAACCGTCGATCGCGGCCTGGTCGAACCCGGGCAGCGCGTGCTCGGCGACCACCTCCTCGGCGCAGAGCAGGCCCTGGGCCTCGGAGATCGCCACGCGCACCGGCTGGGGCCGGACGGCGGCGTCCAAGGTCATCGAGATCTGCGCGTCGACCGAGCGCAGCTCGGCCTCGTCCCCGGCCACCTCGGGCCGCGCCGCGTCGAGGGATTCGGTCATGGGCGTTCTGTCCCGATCCGTTCCGTCAGCCACGCCCGTAAAGATGGACCGTACTCGGGCGTTTCCAGTGCGAAATCGACCGCGGCGCGCAGGAAACCACCCGGATTCCCCAGGTCGTGGCGTCCGCCGCGGTGCACGACGACGTGCACCGGATGTCCCTCGGTGATCAGCAGCGCGACCGCGTCGGTCAGCTGCAGCTCGCCGCCGCTGCCCGGCGTGATCCGCTTCAGCGCGTCGAAGATCGCCCGGTCGAGCAGGTACCGCCCCGCCGCGGCGTACGTCGACGGCGCGTCCTCCGGCTTGGGCTTCTCGACCATCCCGTGCACGCGCTTGACGTCTTCGTCGTCGGTGTCGGTGACGTCGAAGACACCGTACGGCGAGATCTCGGCCTTCGGGATGTCGAACGCGCAGAGCACGCTGCCGCCGTACCGCGCCCGGACCGCGCTCATCCGCTCGAGCACGCCGGTGGGCAGCACGAGGTCGTCCGGGAGCAGCACGGCGACGGCCTCGTCGTCGGGAGTCAGGTTCGGCTCGGCCTGCGCGACGGCGTGGCCGAGGCCGAGCGCCTGCTCCTGGATGGCGGTTTCGACCGCGAGCAGCGCGGGACCGCGGCGGACCTTCTCGAGCAGTTCGGTCTTGCCCTTGGCCTTGAGGTTCTCCTCCAGCTCGGGCTGGGTCTCGAAGTACTTGACGACGGCTTCCTTGCCCGGCGAAGTCACGATGACCAGGCGTTCCGCCCCGGCGGCGGCGGCCTCGGCCGCGACCAGTTCGATCCCCGGCGTGTCCACCACCGGCAGCAGTTCCTTGGGCACTGCTTTCGTCGCCGGCAGGAAGCGGGTCCCGAGGCCGGCGGCAGGCACGATGGCGGTTCTGAAGGTCTGGGTGGTTGCGGCGCCCGTCATGGGCGCAAAGCCTAACGTGAGGTCATGCACGCGCTGGGCAATGAGCACCTGAGCAAGGCGGAGTGGCGTACCCGGCTGACCCGCGCGCGGGCCGGGCAGACCGCCGAATCCCACGCCAGGGAGGCGACGGCGCTGGTCAGCGCGGTGTCGAAGGTCACAGTGAACACCGTGTGCGCGTACCTCCCGTTCGGCACCGAGCCGGGCACGGCGGCGCTCGCCGACGCGCTGGCCGCCGGGGGCGCGCGGGTGCTGCTGCCCGTCATCCTGCCGTCACCGGGCCCGCTCGACTGGGCCGAGTACACCGGCGAGGCCGATCTCGTGCCCAGCCGGTTCCGCGGCATCCGTGAGCCCGGCGGGAAACGCCTGGGTACCGACGCCGTCGGGGCGGCGGAGCTGATCTTGGTGCCCGCGCTGGCCGTGGACCGCCGGGGCGTCCGGCTCGGCCGGGGCGCCGGCCACTACGATCGCTCGCTGGTGTTCGCCGCGGCCGGCGCGACGCTGCTCGCCGTCGTGCGGGACGAAGAGCTGGTCGACCGGCTGCCGGGGGAACCTCACGACGTGCGCATGAGTGGGGCCTTGACACCGGGTCGAGGCGTGCTCGAGCTGCCGATGTGAGCAATCAGGAATTGCTTTCGGGGAATGTCATCCAGCACAATCGGGTTAGCACTCTTGTCGGATGAGTGCCAGCAAAGGAGCCGTCAGTGCCTACGTACCAGTACGCCTGCAAAGAATGCGACCACCGGTTCGAAGCCGTGCAGTCGTTCTCGGACCCCAGCCTGACCGTCTGCCCGCAGTGCTCCGGCGTGCTGCGCAAGGTCTTCAGCTCGGTCGGCGTCGTCTTCAAGGGCAGCGGGTTCTACCGCACCGACTCGCGTGACTCGGGCAAGCCGAGCACGACGTCGGCCCCGGCGAAGACCGAGACCAAGACGGAGACCAAGACGGAGACGAAGTCCGACACGAGCTCGGCATCATCCTCCTCGGGTACGACAAAAACGGCCGCCGCGGCGTCCTGACGCCGGCGGTTGTCCACAACACCCCGGTTGTCCACAGATGCCGGACGCGGCCCTTCCGGCGGCCCGTCCGGCTTCCCTAACGTCGATCTCGTGTGGCACGCCGCCGCACCCGATCCGGCCGAGGGGGCCCCGTGGACGTCCTGTCGAAGCTCCATCCATCCGATTTCACCCGGCTGCGAGGCCGGCGGACGCGGCTGATCCGCCGCTGGCTCGCCGCGGGTCTGCTGCTGACCGGTGCGCTGCTGTTCGTCCACCCCGGCTCCGCGCGGGGCGCGCCGACGACTCCGACCGTCGTCGCGGCGCGTGATCTTCCCTCCGGCGCCGTTCTGCGCGCCGTCGACGTCCGGCTGGCCGATCTCCCCGACGAGGCGCGTCCTGGGGGCGTGCTGAGCACCCTCGACGTCGCCGACGGGCGTCTGCTGGCGGGCGCCGTCCGCGCCGGCGAACCGCTGACCGACGTCCGCCTGGCCTCGGCCGTTCCCGTCTCAGGTGAGCCCGGGACGGCGGCCGTGCCGGTCCGGCTGGCCGACGTGGCCGTCGCCGAGTTGCTGGAGCCCGGCCGGCGCGTCGACGTCGTGGCCGCGCCGGAACCGGGGACGCCCGCGTCCGTGCTGGCCAGTGGCGCGATGGTGGTCACGGTGGGGCACTCCGACACGGCGGCGAAGGGGACCGGCCCGCCTGGCAAGGGACCACTCGTGCTGCTCCGGCTCCCGGACACGATCGCGACCCGGGTGGCGGCGATTTCACTGGAGCGTCCGGTAACCGTTACTCTCCGCTAGCCCGCGCCCGCCGAGACGGGTGACGGCGTCCCCCCGGAAGCCTCGGGGCGGTGGAGCACCGTCCCCGTTCGTGAGGAGAGTAAGTGCTCAAAGGGTTCAAGGACTTCCTGATGCGCGGCAACGTCGTCGACCTCGCCGTCGCGGTGGTCATCGGCGCGGCGTTCACCTCCATCGTCACAGCGTTCACCGACGGCCTGATCAAGCCGCTGATCAACGCGGTCGGCGGCACGGACGCCGCACAGGGCCTCGGCTTCAAGATCTTCACCGGCAACCCGTCGACGTTCATGGACGTCGGCGGCGTGATCAACGCGGCGATCAACTTCGTGCTGGTCGCGGCGGTGGTCTACTTCGTGATCGTGATGCCGGTGAAGCACCTGCAGCAACGGCGCAAGCGGGGTCAGGAACCGGGTCCGTCCGAGCCGACGGACGTGGAGCTGCTGATCGAGATCCGCGACCTGCTGCGGGCGCAGGCCCGCCGCGAGGAAAGCCGGGACTGAAGCCGTCAGCGGTCGTGGTGCGGTGGCCGGTTCTCCCGGTACCACTCGTCCGGGAGGCCGGTGCTCCGGTCGGGGTCGCGCTCGTCGGAGGTCGTCTCGGGCAGGACGTCCCCGAAGATCTCGTCGACCCGGCGGCGCTGCTCGCCGCTGGTCTGGGGATCACGTTCACGGCCCGGCATGCGCCCAGTGTCCCACGACGCGTTCTTTGACAACTCCACAGTGTCAGCCGAGAGCACCGTGTCAGCCGAGAGCATCGAGGCGCTGCCGCTGGGCCGGGGTGAGCCGGAGCCCGGCCGCGCCGACGTTCTCCTCCAGGTGCGCGATCCGGCCGGTGCCCGGAATCGGCAGGATCACCGGCGAACGGTCGAGCAGCCAGGCGAGCGCGACCTGGGCCGGGGTGGCGCCGAGCTCGGTCGCGACGGCGGCGATTTCGGATCCGCCGGCCGTGGCCGGAGCCACGGGCCGCCACGGCAGGAAGGCGATGCCTGCCTCGGCGCAAGCCCGCAGCACCGGTTCGTGCTCGCGATCGAGCAGGCTGTAGCGAACAACTCGATCCGCTCCACCCGGAGCCGGCGCAGGGCTTGGTCGACCTGGTCACGCAAGATCTCGGGCCGGGCGTCGAGCCGCCAGTCACCGTCGGGCCCCGTCCGTGCGACGCCCACCTTCGTGGTGATCAGCAGGTCGTCCGGATAGGGGTACAGCGCTTCGGCGAGCAGCTCCTCGTTGGCGCCGCCACCGTAGAGGTGGGCGGTGTCGATGAGCGTGACGCCCAGCTCGACGGCCCGCCGGGCGACGGCGATCGCGGCTGCCCGGGCGGGCCCGGCTTCGGTCGGCAGGTGCATGGCCCCGAAACCGAGCCTGCGGACGTTCCGCCTGCCGCCGATGCGGAAATCGGGTGTCACACCTCTTCGAGACCCGAAAGCTCGTCGATCACGTGCGGGACGAGCGAGGTCAGCGTCGCCATCCCGTCGCGCACCGCGGACCGCGAGCCGGCGAGGTTGACCACGAGGGTGCTGCCCGACACCCCGGCGAGGCCCCGCGAGATCCCGGCGTCGACCGCGCCGGCGGCCAGGCCGGACGCGCGGATCGCCTCGCTGATGCCCGGGATGGGGCGGTCGAGCACGCCGGCGGTGGCGTCCGGGGTGCGGTCACGCGGCAGCACGCCGGTGCCGCCGACGGTGATCACCAGGTCGGCGCCGCCGATCACGGCCGTGTTGAGCGCGTTGCGGATACCCGCGGTCTCGGCCTCGACGACCACGACACCGTCGACGATGAAGCCCGCTTCTTCGAGCAGCTCCGTGACCAGCGCGCCAGTGGTGTCCTCGTGCTCGCCGTGCGCCACGCGATCGTCCACGATGACCACGAGGGCCCGGCCCAGCCGTTGTGCACTCCGTTCCATGGCGCCCACCGTAGTCGGTTTCGGTCGTGCGGCGCCGGGAGGTGCCCGGGGTGAGTTCTGACGATTCGGTGACGTGGCCGCGCGAGCCGGGGCAGGCTCCGGTCTGGCCGCCTAGCGTGGCCGGTGTGCGCGTACTGGTCACCGGCGGAGCCGGGTTCATCGGGTCACACATCGCCGATCTGCTGGCCGACGGCGGTGACGACGTCGTGGTGCTGGACAACCTGCTCCCCACGGCCCACGGCTCCCGCACCCCGCCGGCGTACACCGGGAGGCACCGCTTCCTGCGCGGCGACGTCACCGACGCCGAGATCGTCGCGGAACTGCTCGACGGCGTCGACGCGGTGTGCCACCAGGCGGCGGTGGTCGGGCACGGGATCGACCCGTCGGACGCGCCTTCGTACGCCCTGCACAACGACTACGGCACGGCGGTGCTGCTGGCCGGGATGCACGCGGCCGGGGTGCGGAAGCTCGTGCTGGCGTCGTCGATGGTCGTCTACGGCGAAGGCCGGTACTCGTGCCAGGAGCACGGCGTGGTGGCGCCGTCGCCACGCCGCCGGTCCGATGTGGACGCCGGCCGGTTCGAGCCGCGGTGCCCGTCCTGCGGCGCCGAGCTGAGCTGGCGGCTGGTGCCCGAGGACGCGCCCCTGAACCCCCGGAGCACGTACGCGGCGACGAAGCTGGCTCAGGAGCACCTGGCTGGCGCGTGGGCGCGGCAGACGGGCGGCAGCGTGTGGGCGATGCGCTACCACAACGTCTACGGCCCGCGGATGCCCCAGAACACGCCGTACGCCGGGGTGGCGTCGCTGTTCCGCTCGGCGCTGGTGCGCGGCGAGGCTCCCCGAGTGTTGGAGGACGGCCGCCAGCAGCGTGACTTCGTGCACGTCCACGACGTCGCCAGGGCGAACGTGCTGGCGCTGCGCGCGGAGGGCCAGCCGGGCGACATCACCCCGGTGAACGTCTGCTCCGGCACCCCGCACACAGTGGGCGAGCTGGCCGAGGAGCTGGCCCGGGCCTGCGACGGCCCGGCGCCTGAGGTGGTCGGCGGCGCCCGTCCGGCCGACGTCCGCCACGTGGTGGCCGACCCGGCCCGAGCCCGCGAGCTGCTGGGCTTCACGGCGGAGATCGGCTTCGAAAAGGGCATGGCGGACTTCGCGACAGCCGAACTCCGCGCCTCGGTCACCCCCTGACGGGCGGGGACCTCGGTCTACGACATCGCCAACGGCAGGCGGACCTCGAACCGGCACCCGGGCCCGTGGTTCTGCACTCCGATCTTCCCGCGGTGGGCTTCGACCAGCCCCTTGGCGATGGCCAGGCCGAGCCCGCCACCGCTGGTCGTCCCCCCACGCTCGGGCGTCCGAGCCTGTGTCCCGCGGAAGGCGACGTCGAAGACGCGGCTGATCTCGTCGTCCGGAATGCCGCCGCAGGAGTCGTCGACGGCGAGCAGCGCCTCGTCGCCGTCGACGCCGATCTGCACGGCCACCGTGCCGTCCGGCGGGGTGTGGCGGATGGCGTTGGACACGAGGTTCCGCACGATCCGGGCCAGTTCCGGATCGCTGCCCGTCACGACCGGCCAGGTCGAGGCGTTGGCGAGCACCCGCACCCGCTTCCGGTAGGCGACCGGCGCTTGGGCGGCGACGGCGTCGCTCACGACGTCGCGCAGCGGCACCGCGGACATGGTCAGCTCGAGGGCGCCCGCGGTGATGCGCGAGAGCTCGAACAGGTCGCCGACCATCGCGGAGAGCCGGGTGGTCTCGCCGCTGATCCGCTGGGCGTAGTCGGCGACCTCGTGGCGTTCGGACACCACGCCGTCGGCCAGTGCTTCGGCCATCGCCTGGATCCCGGCCAGGGGGCTGCGCAGGTCGTGGCTGATCCAGGCGACGAGCTCGCGCCGGGACGCCTCGGCCGCGCGTTCCCGGTTCCGCGCCTCCCGTTCCCAGACACTGCGGCGGGCGATGGCACGGCCGAGGATGATCGCCGCGGGCACGGTGACCACCGCGACGAGCAGGCAGACCAGCAGCATCGTGGTCAGTGCCGGGGTGAACATGAACCCGCTGACGCCCAGGACGCCGACCAGCGTGGAGAGCACCGGGATCAGCACCAGCACGGTGAGCGTGGTGGCCAGTGAGCCCCGGCGCAGGACGTACAGCACCACGCCGCCCAGTGCCGCGACCGGCAGGGAGAACAGCAGCGCGAACGGCAGGATGTGCCAGAGATGCGTCAGCATCGCTGCGACTGACTCACCGGAGTCGATCATGGTTGCTCCCGGTCGTAGCGGTAGCCGACGCCCCACACGGTCGCCACCCGGCTCGGCTTGGCCGGGTCGCGCTCGATCTTTTCGCGCAACCGTCGCACGTGGACGGTCACAGTGGACTGGTCGCCGAAGTCCCAGCCCCACACCTTCTCGAGCAGGTCGGCCCGAGAGTAGGCGACACCCGGGTGCGCGAGGAAGTACGCCAGCAGGTCGAACTCGCGGCTGGTGAGCGGCAGTTCGCGACCACCGAGGGTCGCGGTCCGCGCGGTCATCTGCAGGCGCAGGTCGCCGTCCCTCAGTTCGGCGGCGACCGGTTCCGGGCGCGGCATTCGCGCGCGGCGCAGCACCGAGACGACGCGGAGGGCGAGTTCCTTGGGGCTGAAGGGTTTCGTCACGTAGTCGTCGGCGCCGAGCTGGAGCCCGGCGATCCGGTTCTCCTCCTCGCCGAGGGCGGTGAGCATGACGATGGGCACCTGGCTGACGTGACGCAGCCGCCGGCACACCTCGAGGCCGTTGATCCCCGGCATCATGACGTCGAGGACGACCAGGTCCGGCTCGTGGGCGGCGAACTTCGCCAGCCCTTCGGCGCCGTCGCCGGCCATGTCGACGGCGAAGCCGGCCACCTCGAGGTAGCGGCGGACTACGTCGCGGACCGTCTCGTCGTCGTCGACCACGAGCACCCGTCCGGCCTGATCGCTCATCACTTCTCCCTCACCAGCCCGTCAGCAGCAGGTGGTTGACCGCGAGCGCCGTCCCCGCCTGCGCGGCGAGCCACCACCGGCGCCCGGGCCGCGGCAGCAACGCCGTCATCGGCAGCAACCACACCCCGAACGGTAGCCAGATCCGTTCGGTCTCGGCCTTCGACAGGCCTGAAACGTCGGCGAACACCATGGTGAGCAGGGCGGCGACGCCGAGCAGCAGCACCGGGTCGGCGAGCACGGCACGGCGCGGGCGGGGCAGGAAGGCCTCGGTGAGCCCCCGCCGAAGGGCCACCACCACCGCGGGGCCGAGAGCGACGGCCACGGCCGCCAGGTCCGCCCAGACCCAGTACGAATAGGGCCGGACCAGCGCCACTCCCTGGTAGTAGCGCTCGACGACCAGGTGGTAGCCGTCGAGCCACCAGAAGCCCGCCCAGGCGAAGAGGCCGACGACGCCGACCGCCGCGGCGGTCGCCAGGATGGCCGCCCGCCACTGCCGGCCGAGGACCGCCACGGTCACCGCGAGCAGGCCGAGCAACACCAGGCCGTAGGACAGAAAAATGCCGAAGCCGAGCAGCACTCCGGCGGCCGACCCGGCGGGGACGGCGTAGCGGCGGCCTTCGCTGAAGCCCTTCGCGGACAACGCGAGCAGAGCGAGGCCAGTGGCGGTCGTCCCGGCGAACAAGCCGTCCGCCGACACGCCGATCCACACCGCTCCGGGAGTGAGGACGGCGAACGGCAGCACCGCGCGTGCCGCTTCGGCCCGGCCGAGGAGGGCGACCGTCGCGGGCACGGCGACCGCGACGAGGCTGCCGGCGAGGACGACGGCCGTCGCCGCCCACGCGCCGCCGTGCAGGCCGATCCGGTCCAGCCAGACGAAGACGAGCGTCGCGCCCGGCGGGTGCCCGGACACGTGCGTCGTCCAGGAGTCCGGCTGGAAGTCGAGGATGCGCGAGGAGAACTCGCGCAGCATCCGCGGGATGTCGGTGATCCCCGGTACCTCGTGGAGGTACTCCTGCGGAATGGTGAGCCGTCCCGCGAAGCCGCGTGCCCAGCCGTCGACCATGGCCAGCGAGAAGATCCAGGCGAGCGAGGCCAGGTAGCCGGCGGCGAGCGCGCGCCGCCACGGCAGGCGGGCGGCCAAAGCCGGGCCCTGGAGCACCACCGCGGCGGCGGTGAGCACGGCGAACACCGAGCCCGGGCCGACGTGCGGCAACCAGTCGGCGAACAACGGCGGCGAGGCGACGAAGATGACCACGCCGGAGTTCGGCCGGTTGTAGTGGAGGCCGACCGCGGTGGCCGCGGCGACGAGCGCCACGGCCATCGCCACGGCGAGGAGGTCGGCGCGGCGTCCGGACCGATCGGGTGCCGGGACACCGGGTTCGCGGGCAGGCGGCTCGGCGAGCCGGGCTGCCTGATTCGGCTCGCTCATCGTCGCCCACCCTAGGTCCGCGGAGGGCGACCCGCGCCCCCGGAACGGTAGCCGTAACGATGCGGTAAGAACTCCCCGGATGTCATGATTCGGTAAGCGCCACAAGGGTTCTACGGCGTCCAGGGCGGCCCTACGGTCGGCGTCGTGACTGACTTGGAAGTGGACGTCGTCCTCCCTTGCCTCGATGAAGCGGGCGCTCTCCCCGGCGTGCTGGCCGGCTTGCCGCCGGGCTACCGCGCGATCGTGGTCGACAACGGTTCGGCCGACGGCTCGCCCGAAGTGGCGGCCGCGCTCGGCGCGAAGGTCGTCCACGAACCGCGCCGCGGCTACGGCGCGGCCGTGCACGCGGGCCTGGAAGCCGCCACCGCGGACATCGTGTGCTTCGCCGACGCCGACGGGTCCCTGGACCTCGCCGACCTGCCGCGGCTGGTGACCGCGGTGGAGCACGGCGCCGACCTGGCCGTCGGACGCCGGGTGCCGACGGGCCCCGGGGTGTGGCCGTGGCACGCGCGGGCCGGCAACGTCGTGCTGGCGCGGCTGCTGCGCGGCCGCGGGCTGCCGGTGCGGGACATCGCTCCCCTGCGCGCCGCGGACCGGCGGGCGCTGCTCGGCCTCGACGTCACCGACCGGGCGTTCGGCTACCCGCTGGAACTGCTGCTCAAGGCCCAGCGCGCCGGGTGGCGGGTCCGCGAATTCGACGTCCGCTACGGCGAACGGGCCAAGGGGACGAAGTCGAAGGTGTCCGGCTCGGTCCGGGGCACGCTGCGCGCGGTCCGCGACTTCGGGCGGGTGCTGGCGCGATGACGGCCCGGTTCGTCCTGCTGGTCGTGGCCAAGGCGCCGGTGCCGGGCCTCGCCAAAACCCGGCTCTGCCCGCCGGCGACACCCGCACAGGCGGCGCGGATCGCCGCGGCCGCGCTGCTCGACACGCTCGACGCCGTCTGCGCGGTTCCGGGCGCCGCGCCCGTCGTGGCGATGACCGGCGACCTCGGCTCCGCCGCCCTGGCCACCGAGATCGGCCTGGCGCTGCGCCGCGTCACCACGATCCCGCAGCGTGGCGGGGACTTCGGCGCCCGGCTGGTCAACGCCCACGCGGACGCGGCCGCGGTGCACACCGGCCTTCCGGTGCTGCAGATCGGCATGGACACTCCGCAGGTCACGCCGGAGTCGCTCGCCGCGGCGGTCGCGCCGGTCCTGCACGGCGGGCACGATTCGGTGCTCGGCCCGGCCGTGGACGGCGGCTGGTGGGCGCTGGGACTCGCCGAGCCGCGGCACGCCCAGGTTCTCGCGGGCGTCCCGATGTCCCGCGACGACACCGGCATACGCACGCTGCGGGCGCTCGTCGCGAGCGGGCTGCGGCCGAGCGGGGCGGCCCGGCTGTCCGATGTGGACACCATGGCGGATGCCCGCTCGGTGGCGGCGGCGTGCCCGGACGGCCGGTTCGCCCGTGCCGTCGCGGCGGTCCGTGGCCGGGCGGTGGCGTGATGACGGCCCCGGCGATCACCGGCAACGAGTTCGACCGCGGCCTGCTCGGCCACCGGTGCTGGCTCGAACTGGCCAACGGCGAGCGGATCGAGCTGCCGGTCGAACGCTGGATCGAACCGTCGGAAGGCGACGACGTCCTGCTCGACGCCTGTGCCGGGCCGACCATCGACATCGGCTGCGGCCCCGGCAGGCTCACCGCCGCGCTGGCCGGGCGCGGGGTCGCCGCGCTGGGTGTGGACAGCTCGCGCACGGCCGTCCGCCTGACCCGCCGTCGCGGCGGAAGCGCGTTGCACCGCGACGTCTTCGACCGCGTGCCCGGAGAAGGCCGGTGGCGGCACGCCCTGCTCGCCGACGGGAACATCGGCATCGGTGGCGACCCGGTCGCCC
This sequence comes from Amycolatopsis sp. NPDC051128, assembly GCF_040682715.1. Lineage (NCBI taxonomy): Bacteria > Bacillati > Actinomycetota > Actinomycetes > Pseudonocardiales > Pseudonocardiaceae > Amycolatopsis > Amycolatopsis sp. NPDC051128. The sequence continues at coordinate 56,323 of NZ_JBFBBN010000030.1, forward strand.
TGTTGCGCCGCGTCGCGCGGCTGATCGCCGCCGACGGCGACGTCCTCGTCGAACTGGAGCCGCCCGGGCACGGCCTGCGGCACGAGCGCGTCCGGCTGCGTCCCGGCCACGCCGACGGCGCCTGGTTCACCTGGGCGTGGGTCGGTGTCGACGCGATCGCCGAAGTCGCCGTGCGCGCCGGGTTGCGCGTCGACTGGACCACGCGGCACGGCCACCGCTGGTTCGCGCGATTGGAACGGGCGTGAAGCTGCCGATCCCCAAGGAAGAACAGTTCAAGGCGCCGGCGCACGACGAGCGGGTGACGTCGAAAATCGGGCTGGCCCTGGCGGTCACGTTCACGACGTGCTTCGTCACGGGCCTGCTCAGCCACCTGATCCAGCACCCGCCGGAGTGGTTCTTCTGGCCCAGCCGGCCGGTCGGGCTCTACCGCGTCACGCAGGGACTGCACGTGATCGCCGGCGTGGCGTCGATCCCGTTGCTGCTGGCGAAACTGTGGAGCGTCTATCCGAAGCTGTTCGGCCGGCCACTCGTCCGCTCGCTGCCGCACGCCCTGGAACGGCTGTCGATCCTGGTCCTTTCGGGGGCGGCGTTCTTCGAGCTGACGACCGGGCTGCTGAACGTCGCGCAGAACTATCCGTGGGGCTTCTACTTCCCACAGGTCCACTACGCGGTCGCGTGGCTGGCGATCGGGTCGATCCTGGTGCACGTCGCGGTGAAGCTGCCGGTCATCCGCCGGGCGCTGAGCCGCGAGAGCGTCGAGGAACCTCCGTCCACCGGGCTGTCGCGGCGGGGATTTCTCCGCACCACCGGGCTGGCGACCGGTGTCGCGGTCGTCGCCACCGCCGGCGCGACGGTTCCGTTCCTGCGCGGCGTTTCCGGCCTCGCCTGGAAGACCGGCAAGGGCACGCAGGGTCTCCCGGTGAACCGCACGGCGGCGGCCGCGGGAGTCACGTGGTCGTCGGCCTGGCGGCTCTCCGTGGTGACTTCACGCGCCACGAAGACGTTCTCGCTCGACGAGTTGCGCGCGCTGCCGCAGACCACGGCCGAACTGCCGATCGCCTGCGTGGAGGGCTGGAGCCAGTCGGCGACCTGGCGCGGAGTTTCCCTGCCGGTCCTGCTGAACGCCGCCGGCGCGCGCCCGGGCACCGCGATCCGGGTGTCCTCTTCGGAGCGTTCCGGGCTGTACGGCGTGAGCGTGCTCCCCGGTGAGCACACGGCGGACGAACTGACGCTGCTGGCCCTGGAGCTGAACGGCGAAGTGCTCGACATCGACCACGGCTTCCCGTGCCGGATCATCGCCCCGAACCGGCCCGGGGTGCTGCAGACGAAGTGGGTCACGAAACTGGAGACACTGTGAAATCGAAGAGACTGTGAGGACGGCGCGCGCTCTGCTGGCCCTTCCGGGCCTCGCGGCGCTGGCGTGGGGCGTGGTGTTGTTCGCCGAATACGCGCTGCCGCTGCGCCCGGACGTCTTCGGCACGGTCGGCTGGCTCGTCGGCGGCCCGATCCTCAACGACGCCGTCGTCGCCCCGCTGACGGCGGTCCTCGGCGCCGCCCTGACCCGCCTCCTCCCGCGCCCATGGCGGGCTCCGGTGGTCACCGGCACGGTGATCACCGGCGTGCTGCTGATCCTGGCGTTCCCGCTGCTCTGGCGTCCGTACGGCACCCCACCGATGCCCGGCCTCCACGACGGCGACCCCGCCCTCGGCCTGACCCTCACGGTCACAGCGGTCTGGCTCCTGGTGGTCCTGACCGCCCTCCGCCACCGTGTCGTCCCCCCGATCACCCGTGATGCCCCTCCAGGCACGCGAACCGACCGTTCCGGCACCTGACCCCCGGCACAAATGCGGCCACGCGCGACCGGCATCGAGTGCCTGGTCGCGCGTGGCCTTGTGGGTCCGGCCCCGGGATGCGGGGGTCGAGCCGAAGTTGGTCTCGGCCGCCGAGACGGCCGAGCGTCTGGAACGGATCAGTTGGGCTGGACGGGCTTCCCGCCGAGCGTCACCTCGACCTTGCGGCCATCGGCGAGGGTGAACGTCGCCTTCTCGTCCGGCGCCCGGGTGCGGACCGCGGCGACCAGCGTGTCGGGCGAGTCGATCGGGCGGTCGTCGATCTTGGTGACGACGTCGCCCGCCTTGAGGCCGGCCTTCTCCGCCGGGCTGCCGGCCTCGATGGCGCCGAGCTCGGCGCCGCCGCCCTGCGGGGCGTTCTTCACCTGGGCGCCGATGTAGGTCTGCACCGCCTGGCCGGTCTTGATGATCGTGTCCGCCGTGCGGCGCGCCTGGTCGATCGGGATGGCGAAGCCGATGCCGACGTTGCCGCCTTCGGAGCCGCCCTGGCCCTGGCCGCCGGACTGCGGGCTGTAGATCGCCGAGTTGATGCCGATGACCTGGCCGGCCATGTTGGCCAGCGGGCCGCCCGAGTTGCCGGGGTTGATCGCCGCGTCGGTCTGGACGGCGTCCATCACCGTGGTCTGGTCGCCGCTGCTGCCGCCCGCGCGCACCGGCCGGTGCAGCGAGCTGACGATGCCCGAGGTGACCGTGCCGGCCAGCTCGAACGGCGAGCCGATGGCGACCACGGACTGGCCGACCCGCAGGTCGTCGGACCGGCCGATCTCGACCGGGGTCAGGTTGGCGACGCCGTCGACCTTGACCACCGCGATGTCGGTCGTCGGGTCGCGGCCGACGACCTTGGCGGCGGCCTTCTTGCCGTCCTGGAACACGGCCTGGATCTGCCCGCCGTTCGCGGCCACCGCTACGACGTGGTTGTTGGTCAGGATGTAGCCGTCGGTGCTGACGACGAACCCGGAGCCCTCGCCGGCCCCCTGCTGCCCGCTCACCTGCAGCTCGACGACGCTCGGCGACAGCTTCTGCGCGACCGACTCGACCGAGCCGGCGGGAGCGTTGCCGGTCTGCTGGGCCGGCTTCGGCGCGTTGAGCGCGTTGCTGGCCGGGCCGTTGGACGTCCCGCCCGTGAAGTACCCGACCGTCCCGCCCGCGATGCCGCCGACCAGCAACGAGACCAGCGCGACGCCGGCGAGCAGCTTCCCGCCGGACCGCTTGGGCTGCGGATCGGGTGCGTTGTAGACGGACGTGCCAGGGTGCGCATACGGGTTCGGCGGCGGGTAGACGCTCTGCTGGGTCTGGCCGGACGGCACCTGCGCGCCCGCCGACCAGGGGTTCGCGTTCTGCGCTCCGTAGGACGGATCGGCCCCGGTCACCGCGTGGTAGGACGGCGCGGAGTACTGCGGCGAGCCGCCGGACTCGGGCGCGGCCTGCTCGCCGTACGGAGTACCCGCCCAACCGCCCTGAGCGGCCTCGTGGCCGGGCTGGGCGTCCGCGGGGTGCCGCGGCGCCGCGGGGTCGTGCGCGCTGGGGTCGTTCTCGGTCATGTCTTCACCTTGCGCGATGGTCCTGAGAGGTTCCTGAGCCGAACCTGTGCATCGCAGATGAGTATGGCCGCTCAGCCCGCCTCGCGGAGCCGTTCCGCGATCTGCTCCGGCGTCGCGTCGTTGATCCACACCGCCATGCCCGATTCGGACCCAGCCAGGTACTTCAGCTTGTCCTTCGCGCGCAGCACGGAGAACACCTCCAGGTGGAGCCAGGCGAGGTCGCGGTCGCGGTGCACCGGCGCCTGGTGCCACGCCGCGATGTACGGCAACGGCCGGTCGTACAGCGCGTCGCAGCGGCGCAGCACGTCCAGGTAGACGCCGGCGAAGTCGTCGCGCTCGGCTTCGGTCAGCGCGGGGAGGTCCGGAACCTGCCGGTGCGGCACGATCTGCACCTGGACCGGCCAGCGGGCCGCCGACGGCACGTACGCCGTCCAGTGCTCGCCGGAGGTCACCACGCGGGCGCCGGACTTGCGTTCGGCCGCCAGCACGTCGCCGAGCACCGGGCGGCCGTGTTCGGCCTGGTAGGCGCGGGCGACGTCGAGCATGCGCTCGGTCTTCGGCGTGACGAACGGGTAGCCGTAGATCTGCCCGTGCGGGTGCGACAGCGTGACGCCGATTTCCTCGCCGCGGTTCTCGAAGGGGAAGACCTGTTCCACCCCGGGCACTTCGGACAGCCCAGCCGTGCGATCGGCCCACGCGTCCACCACGGCCCGCACCTGCTCCGCGCTCAGCTGGGCGAAGGACCCGTTGTGGTTGCTGGTGAAGCACACGACTTCGCAGCGGCCGCGGCCCGGCGCCACCGGCGTCAATCCGAGACCATCCACAGTGGACTGCTCGCCGACGACATCCTCGGCGAAGGACGGGAACCGGTTCTCGAAGACGACGACGTCGTAATCGCTTTCCGGGATTTCGCTCGGTTTCCCCGGCTTGCTCGGGCACAGCGGGCACAGGTCCGCGGGCGGCTTGTAGGTCCGCGTCTGCCGGTGCGCGGCCATCGCGACCCATTCACCGGTGAGCGGGTCCAGCCGGATCTCCGACGCGGCCGAAACCGGCGGCAGGTCGCGGGTGTCCTCGGCGACGCGGTCGGGCGCGCCGGGCTGGTCGAAATAGATGATCTCCCGGCCGTCGGCCAGGTGTCGTACAGTGCGCTTCACGCTTCTTCGGCCTCGACCGTCTCCGCCGTTTCGGCGATCATGAGTTCCCCTGCCTGTTCGGCAAGTATTTCCTTGGCCTCGTCCGTGATCCCGTCGTCGGTGACGACGACGTCGGCCTCGTCCAGGTCGGCGATCGTGGAGATCCCGACGGTGCCCCACTTGGTGTGGTCGGCGAGCACGACGAGCTTGCGCCCGGCCTCGACCAGCGCGCGGTCGGTCTCGCTCTCGGTGAGGTTCGGCGTCGTGAACCCCGGCCCGTCGGCCATCCCGTGGACACCGAGAAAGACGACGTCGAGGTGCAGCGACCGCAGGCTGTGCACGGCGACCGGCCCGACCAGCGCGTCCGACGGCGTCCGGACCCCGCCGGTGAGCACGACGGTGCGCTCCGGCTGCGTCGACCCGCGGAGCACGTCCGCGACCTGGATCGAGTTGGTCACGATGGTGAGCCCGGGGATGGCGTCGAGCGCCCGCGCCAGCGTCCACGTGGTGGTGCCGGCGGAGATGCCGATCGCGGTGCCGGGCCGGACCAGCGTCGCGGCGAGGTCGGCGATGGCTTCCTTCTGCGCCCGCTGGCGCACGGACTTCGCCTCGAACCCGGGTTCGTCGGTGCTCTTGCCGACGATCGAGGTGGCGCCGCCGTACACCTTCTCGACGAGACCCCGGCCGGCCAGGACGTCCAGGTCGCGGCGCACCGTCATGTCGGACACGCCCAGCCTGGTCACGAGGTCACTGACCCGGACCGCACCGGTCCGGCGTGCCTCTTCCAGGATCACCGCCTGTCGCTGACGCGCCAGCACCGTTCAACTCCGTCCCCGTCAGTTCTCAACCACACAAAATCCTACACGATTCAACACCGGGTCGGCCGAACAGCACGGGGTGAACTTCGAAACACCAGGTCACGGCGCGGGTAACCACGCCAAGGCCGAACAACAACACCACCACGGGCGTCGGAAACGCCCGAGTCAGCCGGGCGCCCCCGGCAGCCGGATGGTCATCAGCGCGCCACCCTCCGGCGCCTGCGAAGCGTAGACGGCGCCGCCATGCCGCTCGGCCGCATGCTTCACGATCGCGAGACCGAGCCCCGAACCGGGCAGCGTCCTCGCCTCCGACGAGCGGTAGAAGCGGTCGAAGACCTTGGGCAGGTCCTCCTCGGCGATGCCCGGGCCGGCGTCCGCCACTTCGACGACCGCGGTGCCGTCGCCCAGCGGGTACAGCCGCACCCAGACCGTCGCGTCGGGCGGCGAGAACTTCACCGCGTTGTCGAGCAGGTTCAGCACCGCGCGCTCGATCGAGCTGTTGTCGCCGGTGAGCACCCAGGGCTGCAGCGAGACGTCGAAGTTGATCTCGCCCGCCCGCCGTCGCGCCCGGTCCAGCGCCCGCTCGACGACGTCCAGCAGGTCGACGCGCTCGAAGCGCTCCCGTGGCTCGTCCTGGCGCGCGAGCTCGACCAGATCGCCGATGAGCTGCGTCAGCTCGTCGAGCTGGCCGCTGATGTCCGCGACGATGTCGATCCGGTCCTCGTCCGGCAGCGGCGGCGCGCCCGGCTTGCTCGCGGCGAGCAGCAGCTCGAGGTTGGTGCGCAGGGACGTCAACGGCGTCCGCAGCTCGTGCCCGGCGTCCGCGACCAGCTGGCGCTGGCGTTCCTGCGAGTCCGCGACCGTGCCGAGCATGGTGTTGAAGGTCTGGGTGAGGCGCGCCAGCTCGTCGTCGCCGCTGACCGGGATCGGCCGCAGGTCGCCGGTCTTGGCGACGCGCTCGGCGGCCGACGTCAGCCGGTCGACCGGGCGCAGGCCCGCCCGCGCGACCGCGGTGCCCGCCGCGGCGGCGACCAGGATGCCGGCCCCGCCGATCAGGAAGAGCACCAGCGCGAGCTCGTTCAGTGTGCGTTTGGTCGGCCCCATCGACTGGGCGAGCACGATGGCCTCGCCGTGCCCGGCCGGCAGCGCGACCACGCGGCTGTCGGTGCGGAAGTCCGTCCGCAGCGACTCCGCCGAATCGCCGTTCGCGACGGCCAGCTCGCGCTGGTCGAACGGCGGCGGCGAACTCGACAGCGGGTAGGTCATCACGGCGTGCTGGACGTCGGGCGCGGCGTTGAGCTGCCCGATCTGCAGGTCGGCGCTGGCCAGGAAGGCGCCGGGGACCTGCCGCAGCTCGGTCTGCACCTGCGGCGAGTCGACCGCCGCCTGGGCGCGGGCCATCAGGCCGTCGTCCAGCTGCTGGTAGAGGTTGCTGCGCACGACCATGTACGCACCGATCGACACCAGCGCGACGGCGCCGGCGACACAGGCGGCGGCGAGCAGCGTCACCCGACCGCGCAACGAGAACCGGCGCGTGCCCCAGCGCGTCCCGCGAGGGTCTTCCGCGCCGGGGTCGGTCACGGCGGGGTTTCCCTCAGGACGTACCCCACTCCCCGCACCGTGTGGATCAGCCTCGGCTCCCCCTCGGCCTCCGTCTTGCGGCGCAAATAGCCGACGTAGACCTCCAGCGCGTTGCCCGACGTCGGGAAGTCGTAACCCCATACTTCCTCCAGGATCCGGCCCCGCGTGAGGACGTGCTTCGGATAGGAAAGGAACAGTTCCAGCAGAGCGAACTCGGTCCGGGTCAGGCTGATCTCGCGGCCGCCGCGGCGGACCTCCCGCGTGCCGGGGTCGAGGGTCAGGTCCGCGAAGGCCAGCGCCTCCGAGGCCTGGCCGTTCGGGCCCTCCGGGACGGCGCGACGCAGCAGCGCGCGCAGCCGGGCGAGCAGTTCCTCGAGCGCGAACGGCTTCGGCAGGTAGTCGTCGGCGCCGGCGTCCAGCCCGGACACCCGATCGGAGACGGTGTCGCGGGCGGTGAGCACGAGGATCGGCAGGTCGTCACCGGTGCTGCGCAGCCGCCGGGCGACCTCGAGGCCGTCGAGCCGCGGCATCATGACGTCCAGGACCATGGCGTCGGGCCGGTCGGCGACGATGGCTTCGAGCGCCTGCGCACCATCGCTGGCCAGCTGGACCTGGTAGCCGTTGAACTCCAGGGACCGCCGAAGCGACTCACGGACGGCGCGGTCGTCGTCCACCACAAGGATGCGCATGGCGCTAGTTTTACTCAGCGTGCTGAGACCCGCCTAAGAACACACACAGAACTAACAAAGGATTCCGTTCATTCCGGACCGCGCGCGACCGGGGCGTTCCAGTGCCGCCAGAGCGCGACCATCCTGATCGTGACGACGACGGCGGCCGCGGCCACGGTCACCGGCCCCTCCGGCAGTCGCACAGTGTGACCGACAGCGACGAGCGCCGAACCGGCCAGCGCGGCCACGGCGTAGATCTCCTTCCGCAGGACGAGCGGGATTTCCCGGAGCAGAAGATCGCGGACGGCGCCACCGCCGATCCCGGTCGTCATCCCGATCAGGCACGCGGCGTAGACGGTGGCGCCGGCGTTGAGCGCGATCGTCGTCCCGGCGGTGGCGAAGACGCCGAGCCCGAGCGCGTCCGCGAGCAGCACGCCCCGCCGCAGCCGCGCGACCTGAGGGTGGAAGACGAAGACGACCAGGGCCGTCACCCCGCAGACGGCGAGGTAGGACCAGTTCCGCAGGGTGGTCGGCGGATGGATGCCGAGCAGGACGTCCCGGATGACGCCGCCCCCGAGCGCGGTGGTGAGCCCGACGACGACAACGCCGAAGACATCGAGCCGCGCCCGCACGGCGGCGAGCGCCCCGGACGCCGCGAAGGCGACGAGCCCGAGGAACTCCAGCGCCGTGAGCAGCATTTACTGGTCGAGAAGGCCACCGCGATAGGCCAGCAGCGCGGCCTGCACCCGGTTGGCCGCGCCGATCTTGGAGAGCACGGCGGAGACGTACCCCTTGACGGTGGCTTCGGAGAGGTGGAGCCGTCCCCCGATCTCGGCGTTGCTCAGTCCCTGCCCGATGAGCGCCACGACCTCGCGTTCGCGGTCGGACAGCGAGGCGAGCAGCTTGCGGGCGGGCTGAGCAGCGCGTTGTTCGTCCCGATGGGACTGAACCATCCGCGCGGCAACACCCGGGTCGAGGACAGCACCCCCTTTTGCCAGATCCCGCACCGCCCGCAGCAGGGCGGCGGGGTCGATGTCCTTGAGGAGGAAGCCGTTGGCGCCCAGCCGGAGAGCCAGACTGACGTACTCGTCGATGTCGAAGGTGGTCAGCATGGCAACGGTGGGCGGATCGGGGAGGGCGAGGATGGCCCTCAGCGCCCGGATGCCGTCGTCGGGGGCACGCATCTTGATGTCGAGAAGGGCCACGTCAGGGTGATACCGGCGGGCGACCTCGACCGCGGATCTGCCGTCGGAGGCTTCGCCCACGATCTCGATGTCCTGGGCCCCGGACATCATCGCGCGCAGTCCCGAGCGCACCAGTTCCTCGTCGTCGGCGAACATGAGCTTGATCAACGAAGCCCTCCGCAACAGCCGGTGGGAGCGGCTCCCCGCGTCCCGTTAACGAAGGTTACCTACTGTTGTTCAGCAGTTCGAAACCAGACACGACCAGGTGACCGACTGGTCCGTCCAGGTCAGGTGGGGTCAACCGTCCGGCGGGGTGTACCGGGCATGTGGGTGGAGCATGAGAACCACTCACCTGGGTGACGACGAGAGTCGGGCTACTCCATCCGTGCCCCTGGTGCTGTGGCCGGTGCGGGCCCGGTACGCTGGTGCTGGCAGTACATGCCCTCGTAGCTCAGGGGATAGAGCACCGCTCTCCTAAAGCGGGTGTCGCAGGTTCGAATCCTGCCGGGGGCACCAGGTACGTGAGGCTAGAGCCCTTCTGCTGGCTTAAGGCTTGACAGGCAGCCGGGGTAATCGGCCATTCAGGCATCCCTTGCCAACAACGCCTGCTCCAACGCCTGAAGGTAGCTGGACACGCCGCGCCCCTGCGGGCAGATCTGCTTGTTTCTGGGCAGCACCGCGTCGATGGCGCCGGTCGCGGCATGAGAAGCGTGCCACGTGTCCACGATCATGAAGTCGGCCTTGTCGGCCAGGTTCTTCAGCGCTGATGTGGACACCCGGTCCGCGTTCCCCTCGACCGACTTGGGAGAGCAGAGAGCCTTCAAACGACGCTCCAGGGACTCGGCGGCCCTCGGCAGAAGAGAGTAGACACCTACCAACTGACCGTCGAGCCTGCTCCACACGACATCGACGCCCGTCGTAGCCGGTGCGAGTTGACGAGGCGGGATGCCGATCTCCACCGCCAGAAGTTCGATTTCCGTGCGTTGACGCAGAGAAGAGCGCTGACCGAAGTCCCGCGCCTTCCCCACGATGGCACTGATGGCTTCGACCCGTACGCCTAGGTCCGCCGACGGGTGGATGAGCAGCAGGTCCGCGAGGCCGATCCCCCAGTCGACGGTGGTCGGAGCGCTGATCCGGGTCCACAGATTCATAGCCTGGGCCACGGCTTGTATGTACCGCTCCGTTGTCGGAGCGCCGGCCAAGACCTGATCCAGCAGCCGAAGGTACGCTTCGCGGACGGGACCGCTGAGGTTGTTCTGCTCAGCGAGCAGAACTTGCACGGCGTCGCAGAACTCTGCAGCGTGCGGTACAGCAGTCACGGTGGCTGCCTCCTCGCACAAGACATCTAGTGCAGCCAGGATTTGTTCCTGATTCGCTCCTTCCCACGCGCCCAGCAGGTTGTAGGCCAGGGCTTCGACCTGTTTCGAGGACAGTTGCTCGATGGAGGTCCATTCACCGTGCTGGGCTCGAAGGACCCGTGCTCCATCCGGCCAAGGCTCGCGATTGCCGATCCGTACGCCCCACTCACTCCAGTCTGCGCACCGAGAACCGGCCAACACGGCAAGCTCTTCGATGTCACGGCGTAACCGTCGCCCGGGAACGAGCAGTTCGGCATCGACGAACTGCTGGACAGCCTCGAGTACAAGCCCAGCGCGCGTCGCGTCCTCGGCTTCGAGGATCGACTCCACGGCGAACTCTGCGGTCTCGGGAGTCGGCGCCTGAACGAAAGCTCTGACGACGGCGCCGCGTTGTCCCTGTTCGAACAAATCCCTTATGCCAAGGCTTTCCGGCGTCGCGGCCGACAGCCGGTGGCGCGCTATTCCGCGGAGGAGTTCCTGCTCCGACGAATCGACAGCACCCGCGAGGAGCCGCTGCAGCCGCTCCTCATCGTTCAAAGCGGTGGCCACGACGACACTCAAGGCGCGTCCTGGCTCGGTGTTCGACACATCGACCGCACTCAAGACGTTTCCATAGCGCGAGCCGAGGTTGTGCTCGGTGTAGATGGCGTCCGGAGCGGTGTCACGAGCGACCAGTTCACCGATCTCGGTGCGCCAGATCATCTCCATCAGGTACTCGTTAATCGCCCTGGGCCGACGAGCTCTGAGCAACTCGATCAGGAAATCCTGCCCTCGCAGCTCATCCCACCGACCGAGGGCACCCAGGAGTTCTACCTTCAGAAACCTGAGGTTCTCGGCGCTCAACCTGCCGGTCAGACGCAGGTTGTTCAGCGCGTCATCTGCTTGCCTTCCGTCACCCTGGGCGAGAGCCAGCCGGAAGTCGCGCAACAAATCAAGGTACTGCGACGGTTGCGGGCGTTTAGCCCTCAACTCCCGCCCGCTGACGGTGGCCAGCATGTCTTCCAAGGCTACGAGCAACCGCTCGCGCGTGGTCGGGCCATTCCGCGTCACGCTGGCCAGATAGCCGAATCCAGCTTCCACCAAGTACTTATCCACCTGTTGCGCATCAGGCGCCAGCGGCGTTGTTTCGAAATCCGCTTCGGCGGGTCCGAGGAATCCCCTGAGCACCTCTCGCCCACGTCGCTGCCCCTCGGGATCCCTGGAGATCAGATAGAAACCTCGGGGCAGGCGGTTTACCGGCACAACGAGCCATCCCCCAGGCCCTCCATCCCAGCCGCGAGCCTGCTCTTCGACGAGCAACTCGACCCTCTCGCGGAAGTCCTTGAACTGCTCGGCGTCTCCCATGCACCGCTGAAGAAGCTCGGTAATGTTCACAGCACACCGCCGAACCGGTCGTACGCATCCATTCTGGCTTGAGCGACGTATTCAGTGTCAGTCTTAAGTTCGACCTGTTCCTCCCGGATGAAGATCCCGTTGAAGGTGATGTTCATGCTGCCAGCCAAGGCGTAGTCATCACCCGTCAGGGCTTTCGTGTGCAGCCTTCCACTGTAGTCCGTCTGGATGTCGACCACCTGCTCGATGTGGAGGTCCCTGCGTAGGAGTTGCATTCGCCGAATGAAGGTACTGTTGGCCAAGTCCGGCGTGGTGGCGATGACGATTTTCGTGCCAGCCATGGCGAGCGTGCCCAGCACTTCGGCTAGTCGGACCACCCTTTTCCCGTAGTGCGCTAGCACTGGATACGTACCGACCGAGTTATCGATGATCTCCACGTCGGAAATCCAAGGCGATACCAGCCATAAGCACCTGCTGGGAGCAATCAGTTCCGCCGTGAACAGGGCGTTCAACAAGTCGAGCACATCGCCGGCGCTTTGAGCCTTAGACTTGCGGATGACGCGCGTCATAGTGCCTCCCGCAGCAGCAGTCGGAGTTCCACAGTGCGAGTCGAACGGTTCAGGCCCACGACGACAGGATGCGTCAACAGCGTTCCCACCTCCACCGGAAAGGTTTGCAGGTCGAGAAGAACAGTGCGAAGTACGGTGTGCTGAGCGTGGCCGATCCGGAGTATCAATTCTCCGTGTTGAAGCAGAGCCTTGTGCACCTGACTACGGCTCTCATCGTCCCAGCCGACGATGTCGACGGACTCGGGCGAGAGCTGCAACTGCTCACGCAACCGGTCGAACGAAACCTCGGGAACGCGGCTGTACGCGGCCGACGGCGGCTGCGGCACACGTCCCCAAGGCCACAGCACATTGGCCACCGCCCGAGCACGTCGTTCGGGCTGCACGTCACCACCACCGAGGTGCAGGACCCCATCCAGGACTTGATCCCCGCCGACCAATGCACCGAGAGTTCGCGGATCCACCACAATCCCCTTATCACGCGTGACACGGTCCCGAAGATCGAGCCACGAAACGAGAGTAGCGACCAAGTTCGGGTGAGCACCGGGGCCGGCGATCCGAGTGCTCAGAGCCGACCGGGCCGGTCCGCCGAGGTTGATGTCGTGACGGCGCGCCGCCTCCTCGACCGCTCGCACTGCTTCCGCGACTGCTGTGTGCCCTTTCCGCCAAGCCGCGCGCAGACGCGCTAGCGAATCGACGACCTCGGGCGATTTCAGCCGCACCAAGGTGCTCAACTCCTCGTCCGCGGTGTCGGCGGTCGTGGGACGGAGAGAATCTTCCAACGCACGGCCGAACGCGTCCGGGGCTTGAACAAGCACCCGATGGAACGTCTCGGCTTGACCGGTGCCACCGGGTGAGCGTTCCGTCAACCAGAATACGTCGTCCTTGCCGGGATCGAGGTCGATTGTCAACTCTTCTGGATCCACCCCGGGGCACCGAACTGCCAGCGCGTTGAGCACCAATGTTGCTGCGGAGAGCGTGTACCCCCGCCGCCACCACGCCAGCCACGGCGCGGTTCGCTGGGCGCAGAAGATTTCTTCGACAGACTCCCGGACGGCACTGAGTACCTGATCATCGACAAACCAACCACGCCATGAGTTCGCGTCAGAGCCCTCGTGATCGTCCGCTTTGAGCAGCCCGAGGATGTCTGCGGCCGACGTCATCCGCTGCGTCCACTCGTCCGCGGACGCGGGTGCACGCTTGCCGTCGGGCGTACCGGCGATCACCAAGGTCACGACCTGAACGAGCCTGTCACGATCGAACACGGACATGGGCTCGGGCAGGTCCGCCTCGGCAGTGAGGAGGTACCTGAGCCTGCTTGTTCGTTCCGCGGGCGTTGGATCATCAGGGACATCAGGCACACGGACGATCCCTGTGACTGCGTCGCAGTGGACGTCCACCCCGACGGCGCCGGGGACCCAGTCGTCCCGAACTCCCGTACCGAAGACGAGCCGGACCGGTCGCGGCGCGGGGCCGGTCTGGTCCCACATCGTTCCGCGGGCCGTCCTGGCGAACCTGATAGTGCGGACACCGCCGCCTTGGACGTGCAGATGGAAGCTCAGTCCCGTGAGAAGCCGATCGGTGCCCCGTCCCAGGCTCGCGGCGATGCCATGCCCCAGCGGCGTCACGTGGAACTCCCAGTCGGGGGCGACCGAGGAGGAGTCTCGAACGTCGCTGGGTACGGGTTCCAAAGTCACCGCGGTCGGCCGGTACACGGTCACCCGAGTCCGATCGACGGTGACAGCGTCGACGAAATCGGCCTTGAAGGTCGAGTCCACCTCGACCTGGATCTCGGCCTCACCGGGGATCTGGGCGGGAAGTGGGACCCAGTGCCGCTTGTTCTCAGCGTAGACACCGAAATGTCTGCTCACGTTGCCCGGGCAAAATTCGCGTAACGCGCGCAGGGCCGGCAACTGCTCCACCTGTGGGCGATTACCCCGGCCAGGTACCAGCAACTCGACGTCGGGCACCATCAAGTCGTCGAAGAGGTTTCCGGGAACGAAGTCCCGTAGAGGCGTCCTCGTCTGCAGACGGATGTCGTCGTCCGCAGGCTGCTCACCACTCCACTGCTGCTCCAACCTACGCCGTATGGTGGGGACAACGGCTAGGAGCAACGGCCTCGGCGACTCCCACAACAGCGTGTCGACGATCGACTCGGCGAACTCGTCGGAACCGAGGGCCAATGCATCGCGAAGGTGCTTGCGCAGACGCTTGCGCTCCGGCCCCGGCCGGAGCAGTTGCTCCAGCTTGACCATCAGCTTCCGCTGGCGCTCACGCGCCTCTTCCTGTGCTCGAGGGTTGCGGAACAACTGCTCGGCGGGACCGGCGAGGTCGACCCACGTGGATTGTCGATTGGTGTAGCGCAACTCCACCGCCAACCAATCGAGCAACGAGTAGACCGCTTGGATCCGCAGCACGTAGAGATTTTCCAGCGGTAAGTTGCGCGGCGGGAGCTCCGGATCGAAGAGTGCGTCGTAGGCGTCCCACACCTGGCGATCGCGGCCCCAGTCACTCAGCACCACAACAGTCCACGGACGAGTGAGCGGATTACGTCCAGCACGGCCTTTGCGCTGGAGGAACTGTGCCGCGTCATGAGGCGCCTTATGCTGGATGACGGCGCCGACGCGGTCGTCGTCAAACCCCACTTCCAAGGTGGCGGTCGCCACCACGACCTGAGCGTCGGACTCGACACCTCTGTCCTGGGAGCTCGTGCGACCGACACGCAGCGAACGGTCCGCCTCCAGGCCGTAACCCAGTTGCTCCGGCAACCACCACCACTGACCATCGGCGTCGCGCCCGACGGCAGGCTCACGGTGATCGGGGTTCAGCGCACGTTGTTCTGACGCCCGGAGATGGGCAAGGGTTCGCGGCCTCCGCCCGCGCCACCGATTGGCGCTGTTGACGTCTTCGGCATCCGACAGGTCCCAGTACAACCGGTTCGTGCTGTCCAACTTGTCGGTGAAGACGAAGGCGCGCTTACCAGCCACTCCATCGGACGTCGGGGGTGGCTCTATCGGGTCGTCGACGAGGCTGTCAAGACACCGAGTCAGGGCCATTGCAGTCTGGATAGTCGCTGACAATGACCCGGTTTGGGAGTATGGGTTATGCCGCAGAGCCAGGAGGTACTCCGCACCCGAATCCACCAGTTCCGTCGGGTCCGGCTGCACCACGGTCACGTCCGCGGTAGAGATGCCAACCAGACGCGAGAAGAATTCACCCGCGTTCAGAAGAGTCGCTGACAACCCGACCCACACCGGCTTGCGGCGCATAGCATGCGTTAGGCGCCGAAGGAGCAGAGCGTTCTGCGCGCCCGTCGCCCCTTCATATGTGTGCACCTCGTCCAGGAGAACCGCCGCAAGGGTCGCCGATGGCTTCGCGGACGGCACTCCGACGCCGAACGCGGCCAGGTTGCCCGGTGCCGAGAGTTGACGGTTGAGTGATTCCGTAGTCGTCAGCATTACGGTAGCGGGACTGTTCAGCGCGCTGCTCCGGGTCAGGCGCAGACGGGTTCCGTCGATCCTGCCATCACACTCCGGCCTCGCACAGAACAGCCGCTCGCGAGCCGGCTTGGCTTCGAGATCCGCTCCGCGCCAAACAAGATCATCACCACACACGAGGCACCGCAGGAACGGGCACACGTAATCGCGGTCTTTCCTGGTCCAACTCTTGCGCACCTGCTGGGCGTCGGACGGCGTCTGGCCGAACCAGGTGGCCAGGCTGATCGGCGGAGTCCCCAAGCCTGCGCGTGACATCCGATCGAGGTACTCCAACAGCGCCCGCAACTGATCCTTCAGCAGCTCATTGCGGGGGTAGAGAGCCAGGGCTAGGGTCCCCTTGACCTGCTGCGCGGCCAATTGATCGGTGAGCCACGCCAACAACGGCAGATAGAAGGCGAGCGTCTTGCCGCTACCCGTGCCGGCCGAGATCATCACACCAGCCGCGCGAGCAGCGCTGAGAGCGGTCAGCACCGCTTCGGTGCTGCGTCGCTGAAACCCGGACAAATCGGGAGGCACAATGGCCATCGCGGCTTCGTACCCAGCGGCGCCCAGTCGGCCCCGCACCTCATCGAGGACGGCCTCAGCCGGAATGTTTCGAGCCGGCCTGCGTCGCGGACGATGAAGGAACCTATGGTCGAGAATGAGCGGCTTGCCTTCGCTCACCCGCCTACTGCGGTAGGACTGGCGCAGAGTGGCCAGCAGACGCACCGTTTCAGCACTCCGTGACCGATAGCCGCCGTCGGGAGTGCGCACGATCAACAGAGCGTCCAGCAGGCGATCGAACTCGGTTTGCCCTGCCCCCGACTCGGCGAAGATTCCGAGCACCTCGTCGGCCGTCCACTCAGCGCCGACGGCTCCCCACGCCAGCAACTCCACTTCCCGAAGTTCGAGCGCCGTCAGCGCCATCAAGGTCAGCTCATCCACGTGCCTGCCCCCGTCCCTTTCCGGCAACGATGATGCGAAACTCGTCCACTGCGGAGTTGACCGTGAGCCAGGCGAGGACTTCCGGTGTCAACAAGTCGAGTGGAGCACCTGTCCCCCTTGCTGCCGCCGTGAGGAAATCTCTCACATCGTGGGGCAGCTTGTCAGCCAGTCGGTCAAGGAGGTCGGCCGCGGCACGAGCTTTGGCGACCGACTCCTTGTCGGGAAGTTTGCCGCGGGAGACGTTCAACTGGGCTAGGGCTTCGTCGAGCCTTGCGGCCTCCTCGGCAAGAGCGGGGGCCGCACCGAGGACGCGAACCAACTTGCGGAGATCCCCGGCGTTGCCCGCGAGGTCGGTCACGTACCCCTGCCAGGACGTACGGATTTCAGTTTCGGCCTGCTTGAATACTTCTTCGAGCGCATTGCGCGCACGGCTCCACTGACGTGGATCGATGGACTTGCGCGCGGACTTCAAGTCCGTGAAAACCTTCGACGGGACGTCGAGAGATGACCACCAGGTCCCGTGCCCAGCCTCGGCCGCCTCGACGAGATCAGCCAGTTGGTCGAGACACCGATGCAACTCATCATCGACGGCCGTCAGGTGAGAGAGTCGATCTTGGATCTGCTTGTCGTTTCCCGCGCGATCGACGGCCCGGCGCGCTTCGGACAACCACGTCGGCACTGAGTCAACCACGAGCGCCGCCGTTGCCAGCGAGCACGCGAAGACGCTGCTCTACCTCGATCAACTTCTCGTGCACAAATGCCTCTCGCTGGTCCAAGTCTCCCGATTCCGGAGTGTTGTGGGAGCACTCCTCACTGGTCAGCGCAGCGGTGTGCCGGATCACCTCAAGCGCATTCGCCACCCGGACTGCGGTGCGCATCCAGCGTTGGATGCGCACCGCTTCGTCACCAGCCGGAACACCGGCGTCGACCTCCCACCGCTGCGGTAGGTCGATGGGCGCCTGCTTGAGCACTTGCACCGCGTCGGAGAACTCGCTGTAACCATCACGTGGGCGGAAGAACTGACTCTTCAAAGCGCGGCTACCGAATTCCTCGGCCTCTTTGGCCACGACGCGGACTCTGCTGCCGCCGAGGATCTCCTCCACCGTTTCGAGGGCTTGACGTGCTTGCGCGACGGTGTCATCAGCACACTGCCTCACGGCGGCGAGCAATGCGGCCGCCTCGGCGGCCAGGATCGGTTCCACCTCCTTGAAGCCATCTGCTACCTGCTGGAGATAATGGGTCGGTCTCGCAAGTGCGACCTCGAGGTCTTGGTCAAGCACGGTCACATCGATGAGTTGCGGACCTCCAGCCCCTTGGCGCACGGAAGCCAGATCGCCGATGAGGCTCGAAATCGCCGTCTTTTCCAGCAGTGTCCGGGCAACGTTCTCGACAGCGGACCACGTCAAGGTCGTGGGCTCACCAGACGTCGGCACGACAGACAGGCATGCGCGGAGGCCGGCCGCCGAGTCCAGGTCAACGCCCGCACACACTAATGCGATCGCGCGCGCCGCAACGGCGGCGCGCGCGAGATCCCTGGTGCTCCGCCTGGTCAACACCTCGGCGCGGACCTCACCGGCCCATTCGTCAAGACGCTGTTCGAGGGTCAGCATGAGGTCCACTGGGTCGTAGCCGGAAGGCCAGGGCCAGTGGCCCTCGTCCGGAAGCCAGTGGCCGTGCTCTGCGAACCACCGGGCTGCCGCGAGCACCTTCACGTCGTTCGAATTCCGTTCGAAGCGAAACCGGACAGCATTGCGACCCGCAGTTCGCCCGTACGCCTCATCGCCGAAGTCGAACGACGTGACGGCGAAGATGTTACTGATCAATTCTTGAGCAATGCTGCCCGAGTGTACGAGATCGTGGTCGAGGTTGAGCCGTCCCTTCACCAATTCGTACACCGTTTTGCGGTAAGACTTCACATCCGGCTCAGAAAGCCGCCCGCCAGTCTCCCACTTGAACAGATCCGGTAACGGGCTTTGCACCTGAAGTCGCCCGGGCTTCGGACGTTCAGTGGCCCCACCGCTTGTCACACCGATATGCTCCGCCGAAGCCACCGGGGGGACCGCAGGACTCCCCACTGCGCCATCTCCCAGCACGTCGGCCAGCTTGAACGCTTCCACGACCGCGGGCGCCAAATCTTCCTCGTCACCCCACAGGACTAGTGCGCGGTAAAGGCGTTCGGCTTCATCACCGGTCCTTCCGGCAAGGACGACCTGCTTTGGGCGAGTGATGTCCGAGTTGAACTTCTCGAAGGCCAGAGCGTGGGGATATGTGCCACGACCGATGTGGTGATGAGCTTCGCGCAACGACTCGGAAACGCAGACGTCCAGGTCGCTCCGAGGAGTGGCGGACTCCGGCAAGGGCCTGTCCAGCGCTCGCCGCATCGCCGTCTTATTGTACGGGTAAAGGCCGACTGCACCCAGCCCCGGAACCTCAACCGCCCCGAAGTCGGAATGGCATTTGCTCCGCATCGGGCAGGGCGTTCCGTACTCGTTCGAGTCGCAGGCGTTCCTCACCCAGTCCTGGTCATCTTCGACCGAGGCGCGGCGCCAAGCGGATTCGACCTCGTCGCGCCCGAGACGCACGAGGTTGAGGTAACGAGAGAGGAATACTTCACGGTCCTTCAGAGCGTCGTCAGCGACCTTAAAGTGGTGGGTCAGCCGCGACCGCACGGTGCCCACGATCCTCTCGAAAGGCCCGTCGGTCACCGCGAACACCACCCGCAGGGGCGCCGTGCTAGAACCCGGCTGAGTTGAGAACTGGTCGTAGAGCTCGCCGTCGATCAGACCGAATTGGGCCAGATCTTCGAAGAGCAGCACGAGTTCCTTGCCCTCGTGATGGAGGAATTCACGGGCCTGCCGGAAGACGACGTCCAAGGTTTCCCCTTGCGTCGCACGCAGACCGAGAGCCCTGAGCAGCGCCTCCTGCACAGCTTCATTGAGCAGGTCAACGGCTGCCCCAGGATCCTGGAGCACGAATGTCCAGAGGTCCAGAAGCTCTTCGTCGCCCCGCAAAGCGGATCGGACGCCGGGTTCCTTCAGCGGCAGGTCGCCGACCTCGAACCGGCTACCTGCCCCGTCACGCCGGGACGTCTCTGCGTGGACCGAGTTCACGATGTTGTCGAGCACGCCGCCCGGGCGCAGCAATGCCTGGTTCACTGGCGAGACCGCGAGCAGGTCGGCTAGACCATGTCGCCGTTTGCCCTGGTCGTCCGGCTCGCCGAGCAGATTGTTGCGGTCCTCACGCCTTCCCTGTTCATCCTCCGTCTCCGCTGCCTTCGGCTGCTGTGGCTCCAGAATCCAGGTGAGTGCGTACCGCATCTCCTCCAGGAGACGGTCGCGCAGTTCAGCCGGACTGGCGCGGATCACCGCGGCGTCGACCCGCTCCAGCATCTCCTGCCCGCTGTCTCCAGGAAGGCCCTGGACGATGCGGCGGAGCAGGTCCCTGATCGTCTGGATCGCCCGGGGCACGTAAAGCACGTGGAAGCGTTCTTCGTCGAGTTTGAGATGCGCGTGCACCCACCGGACCACGTGGCTCTTGCCTGCGCCCGGGACGCCAGTCACGGCGATGAGCGTGTTCCGGTCAGGATCGCCTGTGGCGGCCATGAGCGCCTCGAGGACGTCACGCTCGCTGCCGTCGCCGTCGACCACTTCGGCACCCCGGACGTGCGTCAGCGACATCGGGGAGTGCGCAGCCAGGAACACGGCGTCGGCGTCACCGGGCAACGCACCGATGTCCGAGTAGACGGTCTTTCCGACCGCATCCGCGTGCCAGCACCGGAAGCCCTGCATCGTGGTCATGCCGACTCCTCCAAGATCCGCACTTTGCTGACGCGCTTGCTCTGATTTCCCAAGCGGACCAGCACGGCGTCCACGGCGTCTTCCGACGGAATCAATTCGATGAGGCCCGCGCGTGCGAGCTTGTGCAATGCCAATGCAAGCGAGCCACTGATCACCGACGCCTGTCTGGTGGGCAACCCCGGGACCAACTTGGTCAGTTGAGGATCACCCAGCACTGGCAGGGCCGAATACACCTGGCGGAGCCACTGCTCGGCCGGCAGAGATCGGGGAAGGCGCGGCAAAATTCGCCGAATCGCACCACTGCAATCGGGGATCAGGAAAGAGCGCCTGGAACTCAGCGAACTCTCGACGGCCAGACCGAGGCTTGTCGCCCAACGGCAAAACGGGATCCACTGGGTGCCGTTGTTGATCTCGGAGTCCAGTCCCGCTTTGATGATCGAGTCTTCCGCTCTTTCGCCCCAGTTGGTTGATATGGGCTCGAGCGGATCCTGCGCAGCCAACCAGACGAAACCTAAGGCGATGTCAGAGACCTTGTCTCCACTCTCGGCCGCGGCAACGGCCCGCGTTCCGAGAGTATGCAACACACTGCCGTAGAAAGCTCGCGTGCTGTCAGATGAATCTTCGAGGGTCCTCCTATCGACGGCCTTGGACAGCGTCCACAACGGTGGTTTGCCCTCGGACGATTCGATGAAACCCAGGCCTTTGCCGACAGCCAGCGCGGGCCCCAGCATGCCGCTCCTCAAGTCGGTCGGCCTGACGAGGGATCCGGGCTGAAGGGCCTCCCGGAGGTCGTCACTGTCTTGGCCCTTGGCCTGCGAAGCGAGGTACCGGCACACGACCAGTAGAGCCTGCGCGCTAGCGCGAGCATGCGTGTCGAGGAAATCCAGCACTCAGCCTCCCAGTATCTCAAGTGCAGTGTCGGCGTGGACCGCCCTGAGGTCGCGGACCACATGCCGACCGTCTATCCGAGCATTCGGTCCGACGAGCAGGACGTCGACAACGCTGACATCCGGATCCCGGTTGCCGAAGCGCGCCCTCGCGTTGAGCCAGGCAGCCGGCACCCTTTGATCCGGGTGGTAGACCACGAAAGACGAAAACGGCGTCAAATCCACGGGGTGGACCGGATCCGGATCAACGAACAGCCAAGGCGCGTCCGGCAAGGTGTCTCCGATCCTGCCCGCGAGGTGGTTGACGCCCCGGCGGACCAGGGCACGGGCCAGTTTCGGAGCCACGTCGGCGTGCCGGTCCGTCCACAACAGCACTGGAGCGCTACCGCTTCCGACCGCTTCGACCAAGTCGGACAAACTCGCACTGGTCCTCGCCGGAACGGGCCAACGCTGCGGAGGACGCGGCGGAGGGTCGTGGGGCGGTCTAACGCCGCGGCGCCGGCAACCGGGACACCGGCCACACCTGGATTCCGGCTCGACGTACTGGGCTGCCACGCCGAAAAGATCATAGCCGGTAGGGCCCGCTCGGTAGTACTCAGCGATCGCGGCGCACGCCGGCGACTCCGCCACGACAACACTCTGCATGGCTGTCAATGCGTCACGAGACCGCTGCCACTGCGCTTTCTGCCATGTCGCCCACTTTCCAGTCCAGAATGATTCGTCGCCCGCGATCGGCCGAAGCAGTCCGACGGCCACCCAGTCGTGCTCGCCCTCTTCGGTCGACATGAGGACGTCCTCGACGTAGACCCTGTGGCGCCGGAGGACATCCAACTCGACCAGCCCTTGAATCAACTGGGCATTCCATCGGCGGTTGTATGACCCCTCACCGATCGTGCCACGATTGCCTTCGAGATCCAGCAAGTGGACGTCGTGCTGGTCCTTCGCATGCGCCCACAGGTCGTTCCAACGCACGTTTGCGTTCTCAGGCGTGAGGACTTTCGTCGTCAGGCTCTCAGCCTCCCGCAAATCCACTGACTGCGCGGTGAGCAGGAACTCGCCCGATGCCTGCCCGTCACGCCCCGCGCGTCCCAACTCCTGGTACCAGCGGTCCACTGTCTCCGGCAGGCAAGCGTGCACGACTGTCCGCAAGTGGGGATAGTCGATCCCCAGCCCGAACGCAGACGTCGCCACGACGAGATCTGTTCGAGGCGCTGCATCCTCCTCGCCGCGGAGCGCAGCAAGCACCTCGGCGCGGTTGTCGACGCTGGTCTTGCCGGTCACCTCCGAAATACGGTGGTAGCCGCGATCTCGCAACCGCTCAATCCAAGAACGTACTACCTCCGGTTTGGTCACGTAGAGGACTGCCGGCCTCGGTGTGTTGGCGAGTGTTTCGAACACCCGGTCATCCCGCTCGTCGGGATCGTCCGAGTCCGCGATCCAGATGTCGGGCTCGGGGCGTAGCGCGTTGGCGGCGATCAACGTCGTAGGACCAGGCTCCCCGAACAGCTTGTGCAGGTCTTCGAGCTCATCCGCGCCCAGAGTTGCGCTCAGGAGCAGAGTGACGGGCAACTCCTCGCCGCTCGCGCGGACCGCATCGAACAACTCCGCACGGAGGTGGCTGAGCGTACGGAACTCCGGACGAAAATCACGTCCCCACTGGGTGACGAGGTGCGCTTCGTCCACCACGATGCTGCCCAGACGACCGTTCTCGGCTGCCTCTAGCAGCACAGCGCGTAACGCCCGGCCTACCGATTCCGGCGACGTCACCAGGATGGGCTGCCGGCCCTCACGCAGGGCCGTACGAATCCGCTCCCGTTCGTTGCTAGGCGTTTTGCTGGTCCAAGCGAACGTCATGGCGTCCTTTTTCGCCCTCGGGTGCAGTTTCGAGTAGTGATCGCGGAAACGCCGTTCGAAATCGGAGGCTAGAGCCACTGTAGGCACGATGACCAGACAAACGGCGTGGTCCTTGCGCTTCGCGAGACAGAGAGCGACCTCTGTCTTCCCTGATCCGGTCGGGAGCATGGCGATGACCGAACTGCCGGGCGGAACCGAAACCACGGCTCGGCACGCCGCTCGTTGTCCCGGCGTCCGGTAACTCTCGTACCTGGTCAAGCGCGTAAAGAACGGGTCCGCGGCGATATCGGCCGGGGTGAAGCGGGTTGAAGCCAGCGCCCCCGTGTTCGCGGCGGCATCCGGCACACCGGGTTCGTCCAGCCATGTCGGCGCCCACGGCATGGCATGCCAGACATTGCCCCGCTCCTCACGCAACCAAGTTGCGCCGGCGACCGGCCGTAACCTCTCCGACAACGAGTCGGCCACCACAACCCGCTCGACGCGCTCCTCACGCAGGCTCGAGCGCCGTAGGAGCTGGCGGAATAGCACCGCCAGGTCCATCCCTCCGGCCGACCGCGTCGAGACCACTTCGGCCAACCTCACGTAGAGGTCGTCCGTGAACGGCTCAGCAAGAGCCACGCCAGGGTCTGCCAATAAGGCCCTCATTCGCTCGTTCTCGGCAGAGGCATGCCGACTAGCGTCTAACGTTTGGGCCACAGCACCACACCTCCGCACGCAATGACCGAAACCGCGGGTTTGGTCGCGCCCTTGACCACGGCATTTCCGAGTTCGATCTCCTGCTGCACATCGCGGGCAGCGCTCGCGCGCTCGGCGTTCGTCGGCAACCGACGCGCTCTGGCACGCAGTACGGCCAAGCGCGAGTCCACCTCCGCCTCAGCGCGCCTGCCGGCAGCGGACGGCACCGATGTCAGAGCCGCAGCCGAGGCGAGTTGCGCACGGGCCTCTTCGTAACTCGCCCGGCAGAGTTGCCGCCACTCCGGGAACTCGTCCAAGACCGCCTGCCACAACTGCCCGCGCAGCACGTAGTCGTGACCTTCGTCGAACGGCGCGTGCAAGACCTCCAGCAAATCCGGTGACGCCGCGCCATGCACGTCGGTCCAGGTCTCCACGACAGCGGGGGGCAGGAGAGCGTCGCCGCGCCTGCGAAGCCTGCGCCGGATCCCTTCGGACTCGAAGGCGAGGTGCGAATCGTCGTACTCGACGAGAAATTCGCAGTGCAACCACAACTCCGGCGAACGCACAGCCGAGGTGGGGCGCACTATCGCTCGAGTACGCCCACGTTCATCTCGTCGCAGGTAGCCCTCGAGCCAGTCAACCAACGGATCGCCAAGGCGGAGAAGTGAAACTCCCCGCCGAGCAGTCGCGGTGTCACGGGAGTAAGCGTAGGTCTGCTTGAGCAGCCCAGCAACCTCACGAGTGGCGTCCTCGGAGAGTCCGCCGATGCGGTCTACACCCGCTCGCCTGGCCCGCCCTGGTACGGAACCGAAGCGCACCAATCCGTGCTGATCCTCCACTGGGCGCAGTGCGACGCCGCCTCGCACGGCAGTGAAGTGGGTGAAGGTTCGACGTAGTCCTTCCACGTCGTCGTCGGTTGCCCGCAGATCGCTCATGCCCACCTCATCGAAGTCGGCTGCGACCGTGACGGATTCGATCTCCTCGAGAAGGTCCACCTCGTTCCGCTCTTCATCGAGCGCGGAACGCAGAGCTCCCAAGTCGCGAGTGAAAGCGTCACTCCCTTCGTGCGCCAGCGTAAGGATCAGGCGCTCACGTTCTTCCTCAAGCAGGCGTTGCAGAGTGGCGACAGAGGACTCGAAGATGCCAATACCGTCACTGAGCATGGCGATCTGGGCAGAGACCCACGAACTGGCGGGCTCAGTCAAGACAACCACCTCGGCCGGCTCTGAGCGACGGGCGAACCGGTCGAGGCGACCGATCCGCTGCTCCAGCCTGTTGAAGTCGAGCGGCAAGTCCAAGTTGACGAGAACATCGGCGCGCTGCAGGTTCCGCCCCTCTTCGATGCTGTGGTCGCCGATCAGCAACTGGACGTGACGTGACTCCGAGAACTCCAAGACACCGTCGTCACGATCTTGCTGAGTCATCCCGCTCAGGTGCCCTCGGATCAAACCACCCCACCGTGATCGCGCCAACTCCAACAGGTGGGCGGCCATGTCCGCCGAAGTCGCCACCATCACGACCTTCTGCCCGGCTTCAATCCGCGCGTCCACCACCTCGAAGGCGCAGTTCACCCGCGTGTTGGTACCGCGCAACCGAAGGCGGGCTGCGGTCGACTCCACCAACGAGCGCACATCGTCAGGTATCGCGCCGCTGACGTTCAGTGAGCTTTCCAGATGCCGCAGGAGCGGGCCTGAGCCGCCGAGGCCGTGCATGACGGTACGAGCATAAAACCGGCCGTCGAGCCGCCCCTCCAATCGTTCCCGGTACTCGTCCAGGAAGTCGTCGACATCGGGCCGCGCAGGATCGTCAACAGCGACAAACGTCGGTTTCCGTCCCGACACCGGGTACTCCGCAGCGGGCCCGGTATTGCGCCGGTGCCGAATCATGCGCCTGCTGATGCGATAGGTCTCGCGGACGTAGTCTGCTAGACTCCGCCACATTGGAGAGGCAGTGTCTTCAGTTTTCCGGCATTCGTCGGCCAAATCCCCGAAAATGGAGTCCGAGCCGTGTAACGCGGTCAATCCATCGAGCGCAAGACGTCGCTGACGCAGCGTAGACCGGCGCGAGGTAAGAACCTGAACGCTGCTCGCCGCCGATTCCCGCAACTCGACCCGCTGACGGAATTCCGAGACACTATCCAGCGGGAAAGCCATCGGATCGACCAAATTCAACAGACCGAGGAAAGTCCGGAGGCTTCCTTTCATCGGTGTCGCTGACAGCAACAGGAGACCTCGTACGTCGTACAGGTCCCGGCGGGTCGCCTCGAACGAACTGAGGTGGTCAACAAGGTGGTGCGCCTCGTCGATCACCACCAAGCCGAACGAGGTCAGGTCGTGCCGAGAGAGCAAATCCTCGTGAGAGATGATTTCAAGACGCCCCTCGGCCAGGGCAGCGTCAAGCAGGAGACGTTCGGTCAACTCGTCTCGCCATTGCTGCACCAATGTGACCGGAGCGCACACCAGCGCCTTGAAGTCGCGGTCATCGAGCAGCAACTGCCTAAGTACCAGTCCCGCCTCGACGGTCTTACCGAGGCCGACCTCGTCCGCGAGCAGGTAACGCAGGACGGGATCGGCCAGCATCCTCGCGACCGTGTCCAACTGGTGCTGGTAGAAGCCGACGGGAGCCGAGAGTACGGCCGTAAACCCCCGAGCCGACCTCCGTTGTTCGATCAACCAGTCACGAAAGCCCTTCCGGGCGGCGTAGTACTCCGGAGTGTCGCAGAGGCCTTGCGCAAGTGCGGTGATCGGATCACTCAGTTGCTCGTTCCAGCGAACCATCAGTTTCGGGCCGGGCACCTTGACGTCACGACCCGAAGCGCCCGCCACACGCACCCAGTACTCACCGAAACCGGCCGCTGAAGCTACTTCCGCAGCTCGCCAGCCGTAAACTTCGCCTTCCAACCAGATCCTCGTGCCCGGCGGCAGCTTCGGAACTGTAAGGCGGGAAACCGGGACCACTAATTCCGATTCGTGGACGTGCGGCACATCAGTATAGACGACCACCGCACTGTCGTTGCCTCGCTTCGCCTTGCAAAAGCCGAAGCCCAGCCCGTTGCCGGACACCTGAACCCATTGCCCGACGAACCTGTTCATCGACGGAGTCCCATTTAGCGAGCCGGCCCGCTCGCGCACCATGACGACATCATCCCGATCGTAGCACTCGACACCCTGGACCGTCCGGAGAACTCACATCGGAGACCGCGCGTCCGGACAAGACACACCGACTCAGTCGACACAGGCTCGCCGAGCACAAGAGGAATCGTGCCTGCGACCACACGCGTTACACAACGCACGGGACAGACTAAGTTACCGTCGAGTAGCACCCCCTCGACGGTTTCGACAGCGGCTCCGAGTGGTGAATCAGCGCACATCTCGCGGGCGCGTTCGACGGGCAGCACCAGCGCAACACCGGTCCGCGTACCGATGCTCGCATCATCAGCGCGCTCAGCTCACATCCCTCACGGCAAACACCCAGGGCTGTGCATGCCGACGCATTATCCTACTGAATCGAACGTCAGCGCTTGCGTTTGCGCAGCAACTTCAGCAGGTGGGAGGTGAGTTGCCGGACGTCGTTCGGTGTGTTCTGCAGGTTGTTCCAGCGTCGTTCACCATCGCTGAACTGCCAAGTACCGGACGTCCACGCGACATGGGGACGCAGGCTCTCCAAGGTTCTCCGGAGCTCCACAGTCTTCACACCTTCGGCCGGCACGTCTTCCGTCAGCGTGTCCATGACAAAGCCGAGTGCCTGGATGCCGACGCCGTGGGTGAGGCGTGAACTACGTGGAGGCTTCTTCCACTCCTCGGGGAAGACCTCGCGCACGACCGACCAAAAGCCGATCAGGTGGGTGAGCATCCGATCCACATCACCAGTGCCGTCGACGGGGTTGCGGTACTGGTAAAGCGCTCCTTCGAAGAGGCTGTGCTCGACCATCTTGAGGACGCTGTTGTCCTTGATGTAGCCGTCCGGAGCAGTCGGTGACGCGATGATGCGGAAGAACGGGCTCTCGCGCTTGCCGTTCAAGCGCGTCATCAACTGCGCAGGCAGGCGGCGGCGCACGTACGCGTCAGGCAAGTGGCCGGTGGTGTCGGGGAGCAGTTCGTGAATGAGACCCTTGGGCAACGCCCTCGTGGAGTTGACCAGGATGAATTGCGAACGCTGCTCCTCTTCGGAGTCGGTGATGAAGCCAACGACTGCGACGGGGAACTCGGCGACATCGGCATCACGGATCGCTGCGCTGCGCTGCTGACCGTCGACCAACCAAGCCGGTTTCTGCGCCTCGGACAAGCTCTCGTCCACCGGGATGACGAGTTCTCCTGGTACCGAGTAATCGACCGTGTCAGAGGGGATCATCAATGATGGGGTGAACTGCACTCGTTCGTCGAAGGCGACGACGATCGCATTGGGCAGCATCGCCCCACCGGACTCGAGGTACTTGCGGATGCCACGGATGTGGCTGAGTACCTCAGGACGCTGGTAGCCCTGCAACTGCTCACTATCGTCACGACGGATGCGCGACACGGCCGCAAAGCTGTGCAGCTTCTTGCCGTCAACGGCGAAGCAGTAGATCCGTCGCCGCCCCTGCCGGACCTCGAGAGCCGGGAGTCGGAGGGTGTACCTGTCAGCCAATTTCTCTCCTAGTTGAGGGGACGGTCTCGCCGCGAATCGCTCGCGGTGAGACCTTGCGCATCTTGGCTTCCAGGACGGCCAGGTTGTGGAACCCACGCCGCTTGTTCCGCTCCGTGCCTCGGAAGATCGCTATCTCGATACCGTGCTTCTCGCACAACGCACAAGGGCAGGACTTCCAGGGCCGCGCCTCCAACGTTCTGCGGTACTGGACCAGATAGCTCTTTTTATTCGCCTGGTTTTCGCCCAGCACAAGCGCTTCGTAAGCAGCCAAGGCAGCCATGACATCCTCAAGGTCCACGGCTCCCTGGTCGTAGCCCCGCAGAGCACTCAGGCACTCCCGTTCGGCGAGTATGGCGTCGCGTTGTGACACCGCGCCTGAAAGGATCGCTCGCTTGAGAGCGGGATTACCGTCGACCTGGGGGACACGCACGGCCGTGTACGCACCGTCCGCGACGTGGTAGTTGTTCCGATCGTCCATGAACGACTGTCGGAACGCCGACGTGCTGTCAAAGCTGGTCACGCCCAGTTCGGCGAAGCGCTCCATGCTCTCCAACCGGGTGATCCCGAGCAGATGCAACTGCGTTTCCGACTGCAAGACGGTCGAGATCTCTTCCAGACACGCCACGATCTCGTGAGTCTTCAGCGGTACCATGCCGCCGAGCGCGATCCTGGGATACCCCATCTCCTGCAGGCGGGCCACACTGTCCGCGTAACTAGCGGGGCTCCACCCCTGCGCGGCACCGATCGGTTCGAACGGGCTGTCGCGGTCCTGCACGGCAGCGAGGAACTTCTCAGCCAGGTCCAGGGAAATATGCCGACGCTTGACCCAAGCGGGGTCTGCCTCACCTTCGCCCGCACCGGGAACGTAGCCGAAGATGACGTGGTCGATGCTGACGCCCGAGTCGAAGCCGCATTCGTCGTAGAAGTCGAGCACCTCGTCGACCGAGTACGGCGGGTACTCCTCCTCGACGTAGTTGAAAGCGCCGCAGTCGCCGAGGCTGGCGGTGCCTGAGGGCAGTCTGAAGAACTTACGCACCCCGAGACGGTAGAGCCGTGCGCGCTGGGGTGCGGCGTACTTGCCTGCTCCCTTCACCGAGCCATCGACGATCGCCTTACTGACGAGGACACCGTCATAAGGAGACGGTGTGACCACTTCATGCGCGTACACGTCGTCGCGCTGACGGACCCTGGTGGGCAGGTACTCGTCATTGATGAAGTCGTACGTTGGGCTGACGAGGTCCTGGCTGTCCGGGAAGTAGAACTTCATGACGCGTTCACCCGTGACTTGACGTAGACACGGATGATGAAGTTGGACAGGACGCTGATGTGTCGCGGGGTGTTCTGGAGCTCGTTCCAAGCGATGCTCAGCTCACCCCACCGCCCCTTGGTCCAGTGACAGTGGTCCGCGATCAAGGCCAGTTCCTTCGTCATCCGCTCGACGACATCTGCTGCTTCCACGTCCACGTTCGGGACGATCTTGTCCATGAGTCGCCCCATGGCCCTGATGCCGACACCGTGCATCAGCCTGCTCTTGGTCGGCGGCAAACCCCAGGCTTCGGGAAAGGTGTGCTGCACGGCGGTCCAGTAGGAGACCAGGATCTTGCGTATCGCGCCCGTGTCGATGGTGCTGTTCGACAGGTTGCGGTAGAGGAACAAGATACCTGCGGAAGAGTTCAGAGACTCCTCGACCGCGGCCGTGAGGCTGTTATCGGTGACGACCGCGGTGCCGCGCTGTTCCGGGCTGGTCGACGGCCGCTTGATCAAGCCTCGGAAGGGCGAGTCCGAATCCTGGTTGAGCATCGTGACCAGGGCGGAGGGCAACTTGCGGGCAGACAGCTTCGCAGGTAGAGCCGTACCCACCTCGGGCAACAGTTCCGCCACGAGGTTGGCGGGCAGCGGTGACACCGTGTTCACCCGCAGAAACTGGTCACGCTGAGTGGCGATGTCCTCGGCCACGAACCCGGCGACCGTCACGGGGAGACGAGTCCGCTTCGTCCGTGCGAGGGCCAGGCTCCGCTGCTGGCCGTCCACTATCCAGGCCGGCCGGGGCTCGTCGGGGGTCTGTGCGAGTGAGATCTCGAGCGTGCCACTGGTGGCCAGGCCGTCGGTTGCTGAAGGCCCTGGACTGGAACGAAAGCGAACGGAGTCGGGCAAAGCCATGATCAACCCGTTGGGGAACAGCACCTCGTCACTGTCGAGGTACTCGAGGATCTGGTTCACGTGCTGCTTCTTCTCAGGGCGCTGATATCCCAGGAGTCGACCAGCATCGTCCCGGGAGATCCGCGCCACGTCGGAGATCAGCGCGACTTCCTCGGCGGCGAGGGTGAAGATGTACAGGGGGATCGTCGGGTGCTGATGCACCTTCAACGCCCTGCGCTTGAGGTTCACCGCTCTCCCATCGTCTCGGAGTAGAGGTTGGCGAACCTCTTCTGCTCGCAAGCCCTGCCGCTCTCCCTGAGCAGCCGGTGCAACCTGGTTCGAGAGATGCCATGTTGCTTGGCTACCGACGCCCGGATGAACGCTTTGACCTCCGCGTCCGTCATCGGCGTGCGGTTGTAGCTCTCGTGGTGGGCCGAGCGCTCAACCCAGCGTGTCCACGTCTCAGTCGTGGTGGCTGAGGTCAACCTACCGTCCTCGCAGTGGGCCAGCCAGGAACTGGCCATCCGTGCGTTCAGCCCGGTGAGGGTACCGCCCAGCGCTTTGCGAAGCGATCCGTTGGCCCGTACGCGCTGCACACCGGGTATGTCCTCACTTCCGCCGACGAGCAGTGTGTCACTACCAATCTGACCGAGTTCGCGCAACTCCGCCGTCAGGACGCTCCCGTAGACCTCGGACAACACCAAGAGTACGGAGCTACGGGATCCCAATTCAACAAGGGTCGACGCGCCGAGGCATTCCTGGAGGCCCTTCCACCACAGTCGACGGTCGCCCCCGGTCGACGCGACGCTGTCTTCGTGGCCGGGGCTGAAGGTGGCGGCGTAAGCCGGAAATGAGGCGACTGCGGACTGCAAGCCCAGCCCTGCGGACACGACCCACAGTTCCGCTTCGAACCCCGCTCGGGTGGCCGCATCGACCACAGTGTGCACCTGCTGCCAGTGCTCACCCTTGTACAGGCCGCCCAATGGGGTGCAGTGCGTGCCGGCACGGACCCGGTCCGTCCATGTACTGAGTCGACTGCTCACCGTGCCCGCCGGGAGCGAGCCCACACGAAGAGTCGGAGACGGTACGAGCATCTTACGGTCCGTGCAGGTCACTACCACGGATAGTTTCTTCACGCCTCGCCGGCTCCCTTGGACCGTAACTTGCTTCCGATGCGGTTTACTCTACAGCTTAGTTAGCCAGTTATGATCTTGACCCGCTATCCACCACTTGAAGGGTGACGTCGATGGAACGACCGGCGATCGTACTGCTCAGCGGCGGTCTCGACTCGACGACGGTACTGGCCATAGCGAAGGACCAGGGGTTCACCCCGTACGCGCTTAGCTTCCGATACGGGCAGCGCCACAGTGTCGAACTCGAGGCAGCTCGACGAGTCGCCCAGACGCTCGGGACAGCCGGACACAAGACCGTCGACATCGACCTTCGCGCCTTCGGCGGTTCAGCGCTCACGTCGGACATCTCGGTGCCCAAGCATGGCAACGTCGACGAGGTCGACGCGAGCAGCATCCCGGTGACCTACGTACCGGCACGCAACACCATCTTCCTGTCTTTCGCGCTCGCCTATGCCGAGGTCGTCGGTGCGACGGACATCTTCACCGGCGTGACCGCGGTCGACTACAGCGGATACCCAGACTGCCGACCTGAGTACATGGCGGCGTACGAGAAGATGGCCAACCTCGCCACCAGGGCCGGCGTCGAGGGGGCAACCCCGCTCCGCCTCCACTCGCCGCTCATCGAGATGTCCAAGGCGGACATCGTTCGCGAAGGCCTCCGCCTCGGGGTCGACTACTCGATCACCTCGAGCTGCTACGACCCCGACGAGCAGGGACGGGCATGTGGTGGCTGCGATACCTGCCTGCTGCGGCTCAAGGGTTTCGCCGAGGCCGGTTTCACCGATCCCGTGACGTACCGAAACGTGAACGCATGACCTACTTCATCAAGGAGATCTTCTACACCTTGCAGGGCGAGGGCAGCCACGCCGGCCGACCGGCCGTCTTCTGCCGCTTCTCCCGGTGCAACCTCTGGACCGGTCTCGAGAAAGATCGCTCCCGGGCGATCTGCAAGTTCTGCGACACGGATTTCGTCGGTACCGACGGTACGGGAGGCGGCCGGTTCGCCACGCCCGACGAACTCGCTGACGCAGTGGCAGCGGCGTGGCCGTCGGAGGATAGGAACAATCGCTTCACAGTGTGCACGGGGGGAGAACCACTGCTGCAGTTGGATGCAGCAGCTGTCGATGCCCTGCACCAGCGTGGGTTCGAGGTCGCCGTGGAGACGAATGGCACCCGGGTCCCTCCAGCAGGGCTGGACTGGCTCTGCGTCAGCCCGAAGATCGGAGCGGACCTGGTGGTGACCGCCGGCGACGAGTTGAAGTTGGTCTATCCCCAGGCTGGTGGTGACCCTGCGCAGTTCGAACACTTGGACTTCCGTTCGTTCCGGCTCCAACCCCTCGACGACCGAGAGCGGGAGAGCCACACCGAGGCGGCGGTTGAGTACTGCATGAAGAACCCACGCTGGTCGCTGTCCCTGCAAACGCACAAGTACCTGGGAATTCGCTGATGGAGATCTTCCGAGAGTTCACCTTTGAGGCCGCTCACCGGCTTCCCGAGGTGCCGGAGGGACACAAGTGCGCTCGCCTGCACGGCCACTCCTACCGCGTGACGGTGCACGTGGAAGGCAGCGTCGACCCGCTCGCGGGCTGGGTCATGGACTTCGGTGACGTGAAAGCCGCGTTCAAGCCTGTCGAGGAGCAACTCGACCATCACTACCTCAACGAGATCGAGGGGTTGGAGAACCCCACCAGCGAAAACCTGGCCGTGTGGATCTGGGACCGCCTGGCGCCGCGGTTGCCCGAGGTGTCCGCTGTGACGGTCCGGGAGACCTGCACTTCCGGGTGCACTTATCGAGGGCGGTGACGTGCACGACATCCAAGCAGAAGTGGACTCTCGGGGCATCGAGGTCGACCAGGTCGGTATCGCCGGGGTGCGGTACCCGGTGGTGTTCGATGACGGCATCACGAACCAGCGGAGCATCGCCGAAATCTCGGTCGCCGTGCAACTGCAGGCGGACCGCCGGGGCACGCACATGAGTCGGATGGTCGCCCTCGTCCACGAACGCTTGCAGGCGTTCGACCCCCGGGACATGGCCCAGGTGCTGAAAACTGGTGCGGCCATACTGGACGCTCCCGGTATTTCGGTGGTCCTCAGCATGCCTATCTCGGAGGTGACGTCCGCGCCGACGAGCGGGCTGGAGTCCGTGTCCGTCCACGACGTGGAGGTGACCGGCACCTGGCAGGACGGCTCCTGCAGCGTGACCGCAGCAGTCACCTCAGAGGTCACGAGTCTGTGCCCCTGTTCGAAGAGCATCTCCGACTACGGTGCGCACAACCAGCGCAGCAAGGTCACCCTGTCGGTCATAGGTAGTGGGGACCACCTGTATCCACTGCCGGTGCTGGATGCGGTCAAGATCATCCGCGACAGTGGGTCGGCTCCGGTGGTTCCGCTCGTCAAGCGCATCGACGAGCGCACGCTCACAATGCAGGCCTACGATCACCCCGTGTTCGTCGAGGACATGGCGCGCGACATCTCGCTCACATGCCGCGCCCGCGGGTTGGCCCACGAGGTTAGAGTGCGCAACCTCGAAAGCATCCACAGCCACGACGCGGTGGCTCTGATCACAGGGTGACGACAACCCTCAAACGCTTCGCGTGACCAGGACGAACGCATAGCCGTTCTCAGAAGTCAGTTTGCTCCGAAAGAAGGCTTCCGTGAAGAAGATCACTCCGAGCGGGGTGATTCTGCTCGTCGCATACATCGCCACTATCCCTTTGGCAAACCTCGTCGTAACCCACTTCGGCGCAATCCCGGTCGGGTTCGGCTTCCTCGCTCCAGCAGCCGTCTACTTCGCCGGTTTGGCTCTGGTCCTGCGAGACCTGGCACGTGAGAGCCTTGGCCGCAGCGCAGCCCTAGGCGCCATCGTGGTGGGCACCATCCTGTCCTACCTCTTGGCCGACCCCGCGCTCGCCACGGCGTCAGCCGTCGCCTTCATAGTGGCGGAACTCCTAGACTTCGCGGTGTACGAACCGCTGCGGAAGCGTGGACTCATTGTCGCCATAGTCAGCTCGAACATCGTCGGTCTGCTGGCAGACAGCTTGATCTTCCTCAAGATGGCCTTCGGTTCCCTCGAGTTCCTGCCTGGGCAGATCATCGGAAAGGCGTGGATGACCGTGGCCGCTGTGGCCGTCCTAGCGTTGCTCGGCCGCAGAAAGACTTTGGTGCACAGCGGCAAGTGATCAGTCTGTCATAGTGCCGTCACCAGTTGAACAAACTGCAGAGTGGGTCGAAGCGTGGAACTCGGCGGCTCGATCGGAGGATCACCGTGGTCGGTGGCCTCGCCGTTCTGTCCCGCCTCGGTCCTACCGCGCATCGGGTGACCAACGACATCGACACGGTTAACCGGTGGCTGGACGGTGAGCCGGGCCAACTCGATGTCCTGCTCGCCACCGGGGCCACCGCGATCGATGGGGCGGGTGCGATGGTCGCCACGCCGACCGGCAATGTTCGGGTGAATGTGATCGAAATCAGCGAGGGGCAACTCGACGAGCTTCCCGAGGATCCGACCGACCGGCTCTACGTGCTCAGTCACGACTGGGCTCTGCGTTCGGCGACGCCGCTGCATATCCATGCCGTCGGTGGCGGCTCCATGCTGTCGGTGGCGGCACCATAAGCGAACACACCGTCCGGGTCGCCGAACCAGGACCGCTCATCGCGACAAAGTTGCCGGCGCTGCCGAACCGATCCCGAGTCAAGGAAGCGACCGACCTGCTCGGCATCGTCCGGCTCGCCCTCGATGACGAGACCGGACCGGTCGTCCGCGCATAGTTGGCAGCCGCCGACACCGTGCTGAGACAGGACGCAGCTCTGCACGTCGAACGTTGGTTCCGGACGGCCTCCGAGCGGAGCTTACGCCTCATCAAGACGACACCCAGTGGCTCCGACACCACGCCGGACACGGTTGCCCTGGTCGGCGAACTCCTCCTCGTTTCGATCGCGCGCTGACGACATTCAGACAACGCCGGCATGCCGAACTGCCGGTCGTCCTACGCCGCGACTATGTCGAACGGCAACTGCAGCTGATCGGCCGGCTCACCTGCAGCCAAGTCCGCAGCGGCCGTCAACGTCACAGCGAGGCGGCGGGCCTCGTCTTCGGTCAGGTGCCAGCCCTGATTGGTCTCTCCCTTGCCGCACCAGATCCGTGGGGCATCCTCGCGGGCGCCCTGGTCAAGGCCTACGACCACGTGCTCGGGCTGCCACCCCAACCCCGGCCCCATCTCCTGGGCATCCTCCAAGATCAAGGGCACCTGCTCCTCCCAACTGGAGAAGTGACGACGATCCGGGCCGGCGTCGCGATCGTCGTGTAGACCGTTGCACCACCGCGGGCAGGGTTTCGCCAGCCAGAACACGGGTCGCGAGCAGATTGCCGCATCCTCGACGGAGCAGGCGATCAGATCTGGCGCGCCGACCTGCGTCAGGTCAACTCGATGAAGCGGAACACGTCCGCAACGGACGCAGGTATGCCCTCCACGCTGCGCCGCATCGAGCGCGCTCAGATCAACCCCTGGCACGTCGCCTAACAGGACCTTGTTCTCCATACCGTTCTCCTTCAACACAGAGGGCGTAGACAGATGATCGAGTAATGCGGCGGAGCGACACGCAGTGCAGGTGTCGCACAATCGAGTGATTCCTTTCATGATCACGCCGCAGATTCCGTATTAGGGGGTGTCGACATCCCCCCGACAAGGAAGGCAACGCAATGCCTGACCATCAGCGATCGCTCACCTCGCTGGAGATCATCGAACGGCGATTCAACGAGTTGTCCGCGCAGCCAACCTCGCTATCACTCGACGGACGCGTCATCGGCTTCGGCCTCCCCCGACCGCCGATCCCCCTGGACGAACTCCGGATCACGCTCCTGAAGCGCCAGACCAGCAACCAGGTGAAGAACGCCGTCTGGAGCGAGGTCGTGCGACGCGCACAGGAACAGGCGACCCCTGGGCCACCGCGGCACTCGGGTTGATGATGCCGGGCCTGAAGAAGGTTGCCGGCAGCATCGCCCGCAACTTCCGCGGCGACATCGCCGACTTCGACGCCGAGATCGTCGAAGGATTTCTCCAGGCACTGAACTCACTGGACCCCGGCAAGCCGATGCTCTACTCGTCCCTGCGGTTCATGGCCCTCCGCTACGGACTGGAAGCTCGCGGCAAGGAAGACCGAATCAACGAAACACTCCTCCACCTACGACGAGAGCACCTTCGTCAGGTACCGGGCACGGGCGACCGGACATCCGGACCTCGTCCTGGCGCAAGCCGTCAAGGACGACACCCTGACTGAAGACGAAGCCAGCCTAATTGGACGGGTACGGCTCGACGGCGAGGGCGCCGCATCCGTCGCCAACGAACGCGGGGTCTCCTCCTACCAGTTCCGACAACAGCTGTCACGGGCCGAGCGACGACTGACAGAGTCCCTCACTCGCCATTCCGCCGCAGCATGAACCCCTGGTGGTGTCGGCGGCCAAGTCTGGCCGCCGACACCACCAGCGACGAAATCTCCTCAGTCTAAGCGCATGGCGCCGCATGATCATGCGAGTGCGCTGTCGCATCAACCAGTCGGTCCTGAGACCGCTGACGTGAAGTCGACTCGCAGCGGTGCTGTCGAGTAGACCTGGAGGCGACCCCAGTCGCCAAAGATTTCGTTGTGATCATCGTGTCGCCGGACGCTGTCGATGTTGCCGAAATCTTGCCGCCGGCGGCGAGGCTGTAGGTCTGGGACAGCCGCAG
This sequence comes from Amycolatopsis sp. NPDC051128, assembly GCF_040682715.1. NCBI lineage: Bacteria > Bacillati > Actinomycetota > Actinomycetes > Pseudonocardiales > Pseudonocardiaceae > Amycolatopsis > Amycolatopsis sp. NPDC051128. The sequence continues at coordinate 93,609 of NZ_JBFBBN010000030.1, forward strand.
ACCCATTCAGTCTTCGTTGTGTCAGCGATGGTCAGCACGGCGTCCGCGTAGCAGCGCGCCTAACTGAGATCCGCTGGGCTCAGCGGCGGCGTTTCTTGCCCTTGCCCTTCGTGCTCCGGGACCGGGCCAGCCCGCCCAGCGGATGCACCTTACGGCCCGGCCCGAACTCCTCGAACATCTCCGCCAGCTCCGCGAGCCCCACCCGGTCCGGATGCCCCGATTCGAGGATCGCTTCGTGCAGATCCGCGAATTCGGCGCCAGGCAGTGCGCTCAGCATCTGCGACGCTCCTTCCGGCCCGGCCGTCTCCAGCAGGACGAGGAACTGCTCGGTCATGCCGAGCAGGCGTTCGCGGTCATCGACTTCGTGGAGGTCCAGTTCACCGCTGTCGATCAGTACGCGTGTCGCGATCGGCCCGAGGGCCGGGTCGGTGCGCAGGTCGCGCAGTAGCGCGTCGCCGTCCGGGAGGGAATTGACGAGGACCTCGAGCATGCCCGACGCCCGCGTGCGGAACGGGCTTTGGCGGACGGCGTCCAGCAAGAGGGGCAGGCCGGCCTCCCGGCCACCGTGCGCGGCCAGCCAGCCGGAGATCTCGGCCACGGCTGTCTCCGGGGCGTAATGGTCCGCCAGCATGCTCAGCATGGGAGCCGGAGCGGCGTTGACGAGATCCCCCACCAGCGGCGCGACCCGGCCCTCCCGCAGCAGCCGCGCGCGGACCGCTCTGGTGGCCAGAGGTGTGAGGGAGGCCAGGTCCAGAGAAGGGGCCTCGAGCGCGACTCGCAGACGGTCCTGCACGTCGGGTGGAAGCTCGGGGTTCTCCGGTACCAGATCCAGGGTGTACATCGGGTCGGCCGGTCCCGTGGTCAGCTCGACCGCGCCGAATTCGGCCAGCTTGGTGAGCAACCGGCGAAACTCGGCGGCGAGCCCATCCCGCCAGACCGGCTCGATCGATGGTTCGAGATCGAGGTAGAAGCGTTCGACACAGGCCATCCACACGCTTTCGGCGAGCCGGACCACGGGCATCGGCTCCGGCATGCCGTAGATCGTGTTGAGCACGTCCGGCAGAACGATGTCGAGGCTCTCGTCGAGCAGTTGCGCGTAGCCGGGTACCCAGCTGCTCGGCCTGACCAGCAGGCCCGGCTCGGGGAGCGCGTCCAATGCCGCCGTCCACAAGGCGAGGGCGTTCTTCACCAGCGGCGCCGCCTTCGCCACGCGCACCAGCCTGCCCTTGACCACGCGCACGATCCGGGTGCGCTTGGCGAGTTCGAACACGATGGCGAGGTGGGGCAGGTCGGCGCTACTGCGGACTTCGCCGCCGGCTCCTCGTTCGAGCACGTCGCCGGTGTCCAGCAGCGACACCAGGTCACGGGCGTCGGCGAGTTTCAGGTTGCCGGTGCCGGTCAACGCACGGCCGTCGCCCACCCACTCGACGAGCTTCCGCAACTGCCTCACGATCGACGAGCTTTCGGCGGCTTCCGCGAGCTTGGAGTCCGGCGGCAGCGAAACCGCCGGCTGCCGAAATGCCCGTCCGGTCTGCTCGGTGAACTGCCGGGCGACGAGTTCGTCCAGGAGTCCGGCGTCGTAACTGTGCCGCCCCTCGTGAACCTCGGCGAGGAACGCGTTCAACGCGTCCGGGTCCGAACGGTCCACCCCGTTCCGGGCAGCGGCCATCACCCAGTACTTGCTGACGCCGAAATTGCGTTCGTCGGCCATCGCGGCCGGAAATTCGGCCGTCGCCTTCGTGACTGCGTCCTCGAGCTCCGCCAGTGGCTCGCCCATCGGGTCGGTCAGCCCGGTCTCGTGCAGGTACCGGAGGAACATCCGTAGCGTTTCGGGCACGAGAGCGGCCTCGTCGGCGGTGGCCGAGAGCGTGCGCGGCACATACGACAGCAGGAAGTCCCGGACCACCGCGCCAGTCCAATAGCCCAGCCGCCCGTCGACCGACGTGTGCCGGAACTGGAGTGCCGAGATCACGGAATACGAGTCGATCTCACGGCCCTGGGCGGCGGCCCAAGCGGCGAAGCGTCGGAGCAGGAGGTCCTCACCCGCTTCGTAACCCTCGTGGTCGTCAAGGTCGTAGTGAGTACGCACTCCGGTTTCTCCTCATGTCGCCTACTGGCAAGGTAGTGACGGGGGATCGGACCCGCCGCGGTCGGGTCTTCGGGTTCGCATCGCCTATGCTCCTGCGCGTGGCAACGAGGAGCAGCGTGAACTGGAGCCCGGCCGGAGCCGACGGCGAATACCAATATTCCGCGACGATCCTGGCGGTCTTCTGGCCGGAAGCTGAACACGCGAAGTTGATCGCGCGGTGGCCGCACCTGATCGATCAGGCCGGCACGAGCTGGGAGGACCATCGCAAGAAGGTCGAGCGGCTCTGCGTGTTCGCGGTGGACGAAGGGCACACTGTCAGTCAGACGCCCGCGGACATGGCCGGGTTCGAGGAATTCCTCAAGGACAAGCGAGTCGAGAAGCCGTCGCCGGATGACCTTCGCTCCTACCCTGACCTGAGGACCGACCCCCCGCTGGTCACCTGGCCTCCCATGCGTACGGCGCCGTGCTGGTGCGGTTCCGGGCGGAAGTACAAGCAGTGCTGCCGGCCCTACGGCTTGGGCACGACGGACTGAGCGCCCGCGGATAAGCTGTGCGCATGCTCGGCTTGGACAAGTTCGACCTCGCAGAGATCGCGGTGGCCCTGGAAGACCAGACCGACTACGAGCACTTCCACCTGGTCGACCCTCGGACGGGTGAGATGGGGTACTGGACCCGGGACGCCGGGATCGACGGTAAGCAGCCGGTCGACCTCGACGAGCTGGACCTGATCCCGATCCAGCCACTGCCGTCCTACGTCTGGTACGAGGACATGGCCGACTTCGCGGACGGCATCAGCGACGAGCGAGCCGGCCGACGGTTTGAGAGGGCGATCCGCGGCAGGGGCGCCTTCCGTCGCTTCAAGGACGAGTTGCACGAGGAGTACCCGGAACTTCTCGAGTCTTGGTACAAGTTCCGGGACACCCGCGCGCAACGTCGCGCCGTCGAATGGCTCGCCGACAATGCGCTCGTCGACCGCGACACCGCCGGCCGATTCCTCGCCGAGCACCCCGATCCAGACCTTCCCTGAACGCAACACACGTTGAGCGGTCGCCGACACTCAACCGAACAGGCCGCGGATGTCCTCAGCGTCCAGACTTCCGCCGAAGGCGTTGCCCTCGTCCATGACCCCGGCGAACAGTGCGGCCTTGCGGGCTTTGAGCTCCATCACCTTCTCTTCGATGGTGCCCTTGGCGATCAGCCGGTAGACCATGACGTTGCGGGTCTGGCCGATCCGGTGCGTCCGGTCGATGGCCTGGGCCTCGGTCGCCGGGTTCCACCACGGGTCGAGGAGGAAGCAGTAGTCGGCCTCGGTGAGGTTGAGCCCGAAGCCGCCCGCCTTGAGGCTGATCAGGAACACCGGCGCGGTGCCGCTCGTGAACTTCTTCACCACCGCGGCGCGGTTCCGGGTCTTGCCGTCGAGGTAGCAGTATTCGACGCCGGCATCCTCCAGGTTTCGGCGCACGATGTCCAGGAAGCCGGTGAACTGGCTGAATACCAGGGCACGATGCCCGCCGTCGACGACGTCCCGCATCTGTTCGAGCAGAGCGTCGATCTTCGCACTGGGGAGATTGCCGTGGTTTTCGTCGATCAGTCCGGGGTGGAGGCTGAGCTGGCGCAGCAAGGTCAGCGAACGCAGGATGGTGAAGCGGTTCCGGTTCAGGTCGTCGATCAGGCCGAGCACTTTCTGCCGCTCACGCTGCAGGTGAGTCTGGTAGATCTTGCGGTGCCGCGGTGCGAGGTCGACTTCGAGCACCTGTTCCTGCTTGGCCGGCAGATCCGCGGCGACCTGTTCTTTGGTGCGGCGTTTGACCAGCGGCTTGATCCGCCTGCGGAACTGGGCGAGCAGGTCGGCATCATCCTGCTTTTCGATGGGGCGGGCGTAGTACTCCGCGAATCGGGCCGGATTGGGGAACAGCCCGGGCGCGGTGATCGACAGCAGCGACCACAGCTCCATCAGGTTGTTCTCCATGGGCGTTCCGGTGATGGCGAGCTTGAACGGTGTCGCGAGCCGGCGCGCGCACTGGTAGATCTTCGACTGGTGGTTCTTGGCGAACTGGGCTTCGTCCATGATCAGGCCCGACCAGGACAGCTCGGCGTACTCGTCGAAGTCGAGCCGGAAGAGCGTGTGTGAGGTGACGACGACGTCGGCGCCCGCGACCGTCTCCGCCAGGGTGCTTCCGCGCCGCCGCATGGTGTCGCCGACCGTCACTACGGACAGCTCGGGCGCGAACCGGGCGGACTCGGCTGCCCAGTTCGAGACCACGCTGGTCGGGGCGATGATGACAAAGGGAGCCAATGTCGGGTCGGCCCGCTTCGCGTGACAGATCAGTGCGAGGGACTGCAGGGTCTTGCCCAGGCCCATGTCGTCGGCGAGGATGCCGCCGAGCTGGAACTTCCAGAGGAATGCCAGCCATTGGAAGCCTTCCAGCTGATACGGGCGCAGCTGCGCGTCGAGGGTTGCTGGTGGCTCTGCCGTATCGTTCCCGTCGATCGAGCGCAGGGCGGTCAACTGGCGTTGCCAGGCCGCGGCCTGGCGGCCGACGACCCCGAGCGCGGCCAGCTCGTCCCAGAGGCCGACCTGGTAGCGGCTGATCCGCAGGGTGTCGCCGCCCCAGTCCTGCAGCGCGCGGGCTTCCTCGATCAGTTGACGCAGTGTCTGCAGTTCCGGCTTTTCGAGGGAGAAGTACGCACCATCGTCGAGCAACAGGTACGACTGGCCGGTGGCCAGTGCCGCGAAAACCAAGGTGAACGGGACGTCCCTGCCCTCGACGCTGATCGTGATGCCGAGGTCGAACCAGTCCGTCTCGCCCGCGATGTCCTCGGTCGAAATGCTGACGGACAGCGAGTCGCCTGCCTCGCGATAGTCGGCGGGGTTGCCACTGACCTCGACCGCGACGTCGGGCAGGTCGGTCAGCAGGGGCAGCAGTTCGGTGGTGAATCGCATCGTGTCGATGCCTCGGAGAACACCGCCCGGCGCCGATTCGATCCGGTCCGGTTCGCCGGGCGAGACCTGCTCCAGGCCGAACTGCTCCGCCGGGAAGTCGAGTCCGGCGAGAATGGCGCGTTCCCGCTCGGGGTCGCGGAAGCCGTCCTCCGGCCGGGCCGGCGTGAGTGGCGCTCGTACCTGGGACTCGCCGACCTCGTACGCCCACTCCCAGCCGAGCTCCAGCGCGTGACCGTCGTGATAGGACGCGTGCAGCGTCAACGTCGGAGCGGAGATCGCCGGTGGCACAAAGGTTTCGTCGGAAGAGACAACCGGGGCGATATGCCGCAGTCGCGGGTAGTACTCGTCGCGGAAACGGGACGTCTGGCCGGCCGGGATCTTCAGGCGCTCCCCGGCCAGGATCATGCGTTGCAGCTGGGGCGCGGCGGGGGTCACCAGCCGGGCGAGCCGGATCTTCCAGCGGCTGGGGTCACCACCTGCCTCGACGTCCGCCCGCTCGGTGTACACGAGGCCGTGGCCAGTCGCGCCGAGAAACCGCACCGGGACGACGTCGGTGTTCCCCGCCGCGGTCAGTTTCGGGGCCACCGTGAGCGATCCGGGCCGGGTGTCTTCGGTGACGTCCAGGCACAGCTCAGCGGTGTCGTACGGGGACAGGTCGCCGAGCGCTTTCTTCGCTTGTACCAGACGAATTCCGACAGCTTCCGCTTCGTCGAGGATCGGCCAGAGCCGGCTGCTCTGGTAGTCGGACAGGTCGATCGACTTCACGTCCGAGTAGTAGTAGCCCGAGTTCCGATCGTGCGACCGGTAGACCGCGTAAAGCTCCGTGAGCACCCGTAACTGGGCGGCGTGGTAGCCCTGGTATGTCAGCGTACCCAGCTTGCTCCAGCTCAGGCCGCCGCCGACCCAGCCCGCCCGGCCCGGCTGCACCAGCCGGGCGGACAGCGTCGGCGTGCGTGCGTCCGATGACAGCGACAGCTCGATCGCCAGCGGAATGGTCTCCCGGCGGTGCGACGCTCCGGCAGGAGGCGATTCGAACAGCGCTCCGAGAGACTGCTCCCAGCTCGACGGCTTCGCCGGACGGCGAGCCTTGGTCGCCGGGGCCTGCAGCCGGGCAGGCCTGGCCTGCGGCTGGTCGGGCAGGATGGTCGCCAGTATCAGTGCCGCGACGTGTTTGCAGTTGAAGCCGATCGGGCAGCTGCATTCGCCGTGCTCGAACCCGTAGGGCAACCCGTCGACGGACTCGAAGTAGGCCGACGTCTCGTAGATCTCGCCCCTGCCCAGCACCTTGCCGTGCAGCGCGTTGTCCCGGGAACTCCATCGGCTGCGGAGGACGGCGTTCCGTCGCGCGTAGTCAAGGCCCCGGGCGTAGAAAGTGCTGCCCACCACTGCTTCGAGCTCCTCGGGGTCGACATCGAGCGTGGTGACTTTCTCCATGAGGGACAAGGTATCTGCCGGAGCCGGCAAGATTCGGCCGACATGCCTACTGGAGACCGAGGGCCGCGCGAAGGCGGTCGGGGTCCATGGCGCCGGGCTGGCCGTGGGCGGCTGGGAAGGAGTCCAACAGCCGGATCAGGTCGTCTCGACGGGTGGGAGCTGCGGCGGCCTCTCGAGGAGTGCGGGTTGGCGGGACTCGCTCACGACCGTGAGCTTCGGGTCGAGCGTGCTGAGCACGGCGAGCACGCGGTCGACGCGGGCTTCGCTGTTGGTGTGCACCGTCAGGTCGTGGCCGTCGAGGTGGAGGGTGGCCCGGATGCGGTTCGTGCCGTTGGTGGTGACGTATTCGTGCCATCTGTCGCCGTCGCGGTCGTCCTTCGCATCAGCGGGTCGCCCTCGGTGTTTTGCAACTCCGGTGGTGCGAAGCGCCTGGTCAAGAAGGAAATCAAGGCGATCGGATCGGGAGAGGCGTCCAGGAGCGCGATGAGCTCGTCGCGCTCGTGCAGCGCGACCGGTTCGATGCCGCCGAAGATCTGCTCTGTCTCGCCCGCCGGCACGACGCGGGCGCAGATCAACGTGCCTGTCTTGAGCACTCGGCTCGCTATCCGCTCACTCACCTGGTGGACGTCGCCCGTGCGCACGTCACGGAGCGTGCAGCCCTCGCCGAAACGGACCTGCTCGATCTCGTACACCGACCGCTCGACCAGCAGCCACTGCTCGGCCAGCAGCCGCTCGTCTTCCGGCAGCAGGGCACCACGGGTGGCGACGAAGTCGGCGAACGCGCCGCCCTCGAACAGGACCGCGTCCGCGCACAGCGGGTCGTCCAAGGCCTCGATCAGGGCGTACGGATTGTCGGTCGAGAACTGGGCTCGCGCTTGCGCGGCCGCCATCACCGCGCCGCGCCATGGACCGTCACCCAGGAACAGTCCCGCCTTCTGGTACAGCCACGACGCACGTTCGTCCAGTGTCAGCTCTTCTCGATTGAGGTGGCATTTCTTGTACTTGCGGCCGGACCCGCACCAGCACGGGTCGTTGCGGCCGATATCGGTACGGGGCTCGACCTGGAATCGCTCGAAGAGTTCGACCAGAACGTCGTCAGGCGGCACGTCGGCACGGCGCAGCAAGGCGAGCCCTCGGGCGGCGTCGCCGCGATCACCCGCGAAGCGGGCAAGTTCGTACAGCGCCGGCGACCACCGCGGGTCCGACGACTCGGCGGCCTCGTACGCGGCTTCGGCACCGGCCACGTCGCCCAGCCGCTCGTAGGCCTTGCCTCGCAGCCACCGCAACGCCGGCCGTGCCTCGCGTGGTGCCTTCGGCTCGAGTGACTCGGCGAACGTCGCCAGCGCCGCCGCGGCCTGCGGGTCGGCGGGCATCTCGCCGAGGACAGCCTCGGCGACCGGCGCATCGACCAGGAGCGACACGGCCGCGCCGAACCCAGCAGCCACGACGTCGTCGTCGAGAATGTCCGGCGCGCCGGCCGATTCATGCGACGCGACCGCTCTCTCGTACTGCGTGAGGATCATCAGGACCGCGAGCGCCGACTCGTCGTCGAGGCCGTACCGCTGCGCGATGGTCTTTTGACGCACGCCCGCCCGCCACCGCCGGAAATCGAACCCCGCCGGGGCCAGCCATTCGTCGTCGTACTCCAGCCCGCAGGCAGCCAGTACCTCACGCACCGGAGGAAGCGGCTCGCTGAACAACGTCGCATCGCTCGCGCATACCGCCAACATCGCCAGGTAAAGCTCCAACGGTCCATCGGGACTGTCGGCGAGCTCGTCGTTCAGCGCGTGGCCCAAGGCCGCCACCCGATCCGGATGGATCGCTTGGTCGACCTCCAGCAGCAACCCATCCGCGGTGATCCGCAACGCGACGACGTCGCCGGCGGACAGACCCCGTCCGCGGAGATAACCGGGCGGGAGCAACAGAGTCCCGGAAGGGCCGACCAACTCTGGCGGGACACCTCGCTCGGCCAGGGTCTCGACATCGAATTGCGGAGACGCCGGAACCAGCGGTGATCCGTCGACCATGCGCTGATGCCCGGCGTACTGGACCAACGTCCCGACCAGGGTCAGATCCGGTTCCGGCTCGAGGAAGTCGTGCTCGACCTCGGGCGCGGTCAACCGGTGCGTGAACACCCGGCCGGCCAGCAGTGCGGGCACAGACGCCCACCTGCCGTCGACGAGCACCGTCAGCAACCCCTCGCCGTCGTCCAACGCCCCCACCAAGGCGTCTTCCGGATCATCGTCCAGAGCCACACCGCCGTCGAGCAGGACGGAAACGAGCAGGTCCTCGGCCATCGGTCCGCGTTCGGCCAGCACAGCGGCGATCACGTCGACGAGCGGCGAGTATGCGGTGAGGGAGGTATCAGCCACGGGCGGATACGGTACCCACCCGGACGCCTCTGGGCACTTCAGGACCCACAGCGAGTGGCAAGATAGCCTGGACTTGCCGTGAGTGAGGACATCCAGTACAGGTGGAAACCTTGGACGACGAAGAAGAACGCTGGCTGCTGCTGACCGAGCTCGAAGCCGTGACGAACCTCCGCACAATGCTCGAGCTGTGCGCGGGAGGCAAGCTGAAGGTCAGCGAGAGGACCTCACTTCCTGCGGCGGCCACAGTGGACACGATCACAGAACACCTGGTCAACGCCGATTTCTACGCCGATGACGCGATCGCCGCGTTCGCCTGGCCACTGCTGCTCCAGGCCGGCGGGCTCGCGAAGGTGGAGAGCGGCAAGCTGCGGTTGACGCCGAAGGGTCGTGCCGCGCTGGCCGCGCCGGGGCCGGACACCATCCGCCTGCTGTGGCAGCGCTGGCTGACCCATGCGGTGATCGACGAGTTCAGCCGCGTCGAGCAGATCAAGGGTCAGCGGTCGGCCAATGTGCTGACCGCGGCCACGCCCCGGCGGCAGATGGTCGCGAAAGCACTGGCCAAGTGCCCGCCGGGTGAATGGCTCGACGTGGACGCCCTGTTCATGAAGATGCGCCGGGGCCGCCTGAGTCCGACAATCGCGCGTTCCGAGCGTGCGTTGTGGAAGTTGTACCTCGAGGATCCGGAGTACGGCAGCCTCGGCTACGACGGCTTCGGCGAGTGGGAACTGCTCGAAGGCCGCTACACCCTCGCCGTCCTCTTCGAGTACGCGGGCACGCTCGGGTTGATCGACCTCGACTACGTTCACCCGGCCGGGGCACGTGACGACTTCCGCGACAACTGGGGCGGCGACGATATCGACGCCTTGAGCCGCTACGACGGTCTTGTCGCGATCCGCCTGAACGCGCTCGGCGCCTATGTTCTCGGCCTGACCGATACGTACGAGCCACCGGCCGCCGAGGTGCCGGACGTCCGCCCGCTCAAGGTGCTGCCGAATCTCGACGTCGTCGCCACGACACGGCTCTCCGCTGCCGATCGGCTCACGCTGTCCGCCTTCGCCGAGCAGACCGCCGACCAGGTCTGGACCGTCTCCGCGACCAGTCTCCTGTCCGGTGTCGACGCCGGACGTGACCTGGACGAGTTCACACAGTTCCTCGGCGAACGCAGCGAACACGAACTGCCCGGCGCGCTGACCACCTTGGTCTCCGACGTCCGGCGCCGGATCGGTCAGCTCACCGATCTCGGTCACGTTCGGCTGATCGAGTGCGCCGACGCCGCCACGGCCGCGCTCATCGCGCACGATCGACGTCTTCGAACGCTCTGCCGGCTGATCGGCGACCGGCACCTCGCCGTTCCCCAGGATCAGGAGCTGAAGTTCCGCAAAGCCCTGCTGCGTCTCGGCTACGTCCTCTAAAGGCCAGACCGGTTGAAGCGCTCCATCAGGCTTGGCTTGCGACGGTGGGCCGACGCTTGGCCTCAATCAGCGCGCCGACCTCGCGCCACGCGTTTCCTCGTCCGCGGCCAGTCCTTCAGGATCTGGGCGCGAGGTTCGCGGCCGCCTTGCGTGGCTCCAGGCCGGCTGTCGCGGCCCCGATCAGCAGCACCACGGCGGCAGCCGCCAACGCGAACGCCGCCGACGTGCCCGACACGAGCACACCGAGCAGGGCCACGCCCAGGACGGCGCCCGTCTGACGCGCGGCGTTCAACGCTCCCCCGGCGACGCCCGCCAGTTCTGGTGGGGCCGAACCGACCACCGCGGTCAGCAGCGACGGGATCGCCAGGGAAACCCCGAAACCCAGCAGCGCCAGCCCGAGCATCGAGACCACCACCGGCGGCGAGAACGCCTGGACCAGCGTGCCCGCGGACATCAGCAGAAAGCCGGAAACCGCCGGGACCCGGGGGCCGATCCGCGCGACCAGGCGGCCGGTGATGATGGGGTTGAACGCCGTCGGGATCGTCAGCGGGAGAAACGCCAACCCCGTCGACGACGGTGGGTAGCCCCGGGTTTCCTGGAAGTACAACGACAGCACGAACAGGACACCCGACAGCCCGAAGTTCACGATCGCGCCCGACAGCAGGCCCCAGGAGAGAAGGCGCGACGGGAGCATCGCATCGGGACGGCGCTGCGACGCCACGAACACCACGGCCGCGACCGCGGCCACCGGCAGCACCCAGGGAACGCCTTGGACCAGGGCGTATGTCAATGTCGACAAAGCGACCACCGCGGCGACCTGGCCGAGCACGTCGGCACGACGCGGCTTGGGTGGGGTAGCCGGCGCCGAGCGGGCCAGCGCCAGGGCGACCACGGCCACCGGGACGTTCACCACGAAGATCGCCCGCCAGCCGAACGCCTCCGTCAGCACGCCGCCGAGCAGGGGGCCCGCCACCAGGCCCGTTCCGCTCACCGCCGCCCACACCCCCATCGCTTTCGCCCGCGCCGAAGCGACCGGGTAGGCCGCCGCGATCAGGGACAACGACGAAGGCACCAGCAACGCTCCGGCGACGCCCAGCAAGGCCCGAAGGGCGATCAGCATCGGCGTGGAGAAAGCCAGCGCCGACAGCAGCGAAAGGCCCGCGAACGAAACCAGCCCGGCGAAGAACACCCGGCGAGCGCCGAAACGGTCGGACCACGCGCCCGCCGTCAAGAGGAACGCCGCGAACGTCAGGGTGTAGCCGTTGGAAATCCACTGCTGGTCCGGCAACGAAGACGACAGGGACGGCAGCGCCACCGTCACGATCGTCGTGTCCAGCATGACCAGGAAGTAGCCGAGGGAGAGGCCCGTCAGAAGTCTTGTCACACCGGAAACCCTGGACGCTGGGTGACAGCGACGGAAGCAGGGAGTTACGATGGCCGGTATCGGGAACACCGATGGGGGCCCTCATGGAACTGCGCCACCTGCGCACCTTCCGCGTCGTCGCGCGGACGCTCAACTTCACCCGCGCCGCCGCCGAGCTGCACTACGCCCAATCCAGCGTCACCGAGCAAATCCAGGCGCTGGAAGCGGAACTGGGGTCGAAGCTCTTCGACCGCACCGCCCGGCGGCTCACGCTCACCGCGGCCGGGGAACGGCTCGTCGGTTACGCCGGCCAAGTGCTCTCGCTCGTCGAAGAAGCGAAGGCCGCCGTCGACGGCGAACGCGGTGAACCCGACGGCAACCTCACCATCGGAGCGCTCGAAACCCTGTGCGCGCACTGGGTTCCCCCGATCTTCAGCGCCTACCGGGCCCGATGGCCGCGGGTGCGGCTGAGCCTCGAGGAAGGCGGCCGCGGCGAGCTGTACCGCGCCGTGAAACAGTCCGAAATGGACGTTTGCTTCACCTTCGGCGCCGCGCCGGACGATCCCGCGTTCGCCAGTGCGACGCTCGGCGAAGAGCGGCTCGTCGTCATCGCTCCGCCGGGACATCCGTTGGCGGACAAGGAAGAGATCCGGCCCGGCGATCTCCGCGGCGTCGGCTTCCTCGCCACTCCGCGTGGGTGCGGTTTCCGGGAGATGCTGGACCGGATCGACGGGCCCGTCATCGAGGCCGAGGTCGGGAGTCTCGCCGCCCTGGGGCGGTGCGTGGCCGCCGGGATGGGCTGCGGGATCGTGCCCGCCATCGTCGAGCACCGCGGCGCGGTCGCCGTTCCCCTCGCCGGGGAGACGGCCGAGGTCACCATGACCTGGCGGCGGCGCGACGAGAACAAGCCGAGCATCGCCGCGCTGCTCGCCACCGCCTCCGCAATGCCCGAGAGGGACATGACAACGGCTTGACCTGGTTGCCGCCTTCTCAAACGGCCGCCGAGGTGAGAGGCTGCTGACCGATCCGGTCCCCGATCCACTTCTGACAACGTTGTCATCTGGGAGGAGCACCCATGGGGTCGCAAAGCAGACGGCTGGTCGCGGCCGCGGCGGTCGGGCTCGTGGTCGCCGCCACGACCCAGGCCACCGCGCACGCCGCCGCGCCGGTCGACCCGGTTTCCCTGGTCAACCCGTTCGTCGGCACGCAGAACTTCGGCAACACGTTCCCCGGCGCGAGCGCGCCGTTCGGGATGGTGCAGGTCAGCCCGGACACCGGCGGGCAGGGCGGGTACGACTACCTGCAGAACGCGATCTACGGCTTCAGCCAGACGCACCTGTCCGGCGTCGGCTGCGGCGTGATGGGCGAGCTGCCGATCATGCCGACCACCGGGGCCGTGGACAACGTTGACAAGAACGCCTACCGGTCCGAGTACCGCCACGACGACGAGCACGCCGAACCCGGCTACTACCGCGTCGGCCTGAAGAAGTACGGCATCGACGCCGAGCTGACGGCGACCGCGCGCACCGGCTGGCAGCGCTACACGTTCCCGTCGACCGGCGCCGCGAACGTCCTGTTCAACACCGGCCAGGCGAACCAGTCCGTCAAGGACTCCGAAATCCACGTCGTCGGCGACCGGACCCTCGAAGGCCGCGTCCGCGCCGGCGGGTTCTGCGCCGGGCACGACGAGCACACCGTCTACTTCACCGTCACCTTCGACCGGCCGTTCAGCTCGTTCGGCACCTGGCGCGGTTCGACGCGCAGCGCGGGCAGCCGCGACGCCGCGGGCACCGGGAACAACGGCGCCTGGGCGAGCTTCGACGCGAGCACCGACCACGACGTCGTGCTCAAGGTCGGCCTGTCCTACACCGGGCTCGACGGCGCCCGGAAGAACCTGGCGGCGGAGACGTCCGGCTACGACTTCGACGCCACCCGCGCCGCGCTGCACCAGCAGTGGGCCGACCGGCTCGGCGCGATCAAGATCGCCGGCGGCACCACCGAGCGGCAGACGGCGTTCTACACCGCGCTCTACCACGCGCAGCTGCACCCGAACCTGGCCGGCGACACCGACGGCGCGTACACCGGCTTCGACGGCAAGGTGCACACCGCGAGCGGCTACACGCCGTACCAGAACTTCTCGCTGTGGGACACCTACCGGCCGCAGAACCAGCTGCTGGAAATGCTCGAACCGCAGGCCGCGCGAGACGTCGCGTTGTCGGTCGTGGCGACCGGCCGTGACGGCGGGTGGCTGCCACGCTGGGCGCTGGCGGAGAGCGAAACCAACATCATGACCGGCGACCCGGTGACGCCGTTCCTCGTCGAAGCGTGGTCGAAGGGCCTGCTCGCCGGGCACGAAGAAGAGGCGTACGCCCTGCTCAAGAAGAACGCGACGAGCACGCCGCCCGCCGATTCGCCGTACAACGGCCGCTCCGGCGTCGGCTACTACAACGACCGCGGCTACCTGCCCAGTGGTCTGGAACTCGGCAAGGACTGCGCGGCCAAGGGCGGCGACAACGACTGCGAGCACCCGGCGTCCGCGACCATGGAGTACTCGGCGGCCGACGCGGCGCTCGCGCTGATGGCTCGCGGGCTCGGGCACCAGGCCGACGCGCGGATGTTCGCCGACCGCGGCCAGTGGTACCGCAACTTGTGGGATTCCTCGATCCGGCAGTTCCGGCCACGCACCACCGAGGGCACCTTCCTCACGCCGTACAACCCGGTCGACGCCGGCCACCAGTTCCACGAAGGCGGCGCCTACCAGTACCAGTGGCTCGTGCCGCAGGACCCGGCCGGGCTCGTCTCGCTGATGGGCGGCAAGCCGGCGACGGAGCAGCGGCTCGACTCCTTCTTCGCGTACGACAACCTTTTGAAGGACCCGGCGGGCACCGCGCGGAAGGACTGGATCGCCAGCCCGTACGACTACTACGGCAAGCCGACGTACAACCCGAACAACGAGCCTGACCTGCTCGCGCCGTACATGTACCTGTGGGCGGGCGCGCCGGCCAAGACCGCGACCGTCGTCCGCGCGGCGATGACGCTGTTCACCACCGGCCCCGACGGCATGACCGGCAACGACGATCTCGGCACGATGTCGGCCTGGTACGTCTTCTCGTCGCTCGGGCTGTACCCGACGATGAGCGGCGCGAACTTCCTCGCGCTGTCGAGCCCGCAGTTCGAGTCGGCGACCGTCCGGATCGGACAGTACGGCTCGGCGCAGGGCGGGACGCTCACGGTGTCGGCGCCGGGTGCGAGTGACACGAACCGGTACGTCCAGAGCGTGTCGCTCAACGGCCGCGGGGTCCGGCAAACCTCGCTGGACTGGTCGTCGCTGGCCCACGGCGGGACCCTCGCCCACAAGCTGGGTTCGAAGCCCTCTTCGTGGGGAACTGCCAGTGAGCCGCCGTCGGTGAACAACGCTCTTGGCGACCCGCGGCGGCATGTCGACGCGTCGCTGCGGCAGACGTCGGTCGTGATCCCCGCGGGCGCGGCTCAGCAGGTGCACCTCGACCTGGACGTCCTCGCGCAGAACCCGGCGCTGCAGCCGGTGACGATCTCCGCGACCACGCCTTCGGGGTGGAAGGCGCAGGTCCAGCCGATCCAGCTGATCTGGTCGGGGCGGTCGCCGTCGCAGAAGACGGTGCCGATCACGGTGACCGTGCCGGCGGGCACGGCGCTCGGGAAGTATCCGGTACAGGTCAAGGTGGCCGGGCTGGGCGCGAACACGGTGACGAGGTCGGTGACGGTCGAGGTCCGGACGCCCAGCGCGTGCGTTTCGGCCGGCGCGCAGTGCGCGGTCGACCTGGGCCGCGACCGCGACCACGACGGCACGGCCACAGTGGCGGCATCGTCGGAGGGCGATTTCGACGGCGGCGGCTGGAGCTACGACGCGGCGTTGCTGCCCCCGGCCGGACCGGTGGTCTGGGACGGCGTCACCTACGCGGCACCGGACGCTTCGGGCACCGCGGCGAACTTCGTCGAGGCACGCGGACAGTCGCTCCTGCTCCCGGCCGGGCAGCACACGGCGATGCGGCTGGTCGGAGCGTCGCACAACGGACCGGTGTCGACGACGCTGACCGCGCACTACACGGACGGCACCAGCACCGACCTCGCGGCGACGTTCGGCGACTGGGCGGGGCCGGGTAGTCCGGTCGTGCTCGAGATGCCGCACCGGATCAAGGCGGGCAGCGGCGTGGACGGGCCGCCGGTCCGGCTGTTCGGAATCTCGGCCGCGCTCGACGGCGGGAAGACGCTGCAGTCGGTCAGCCTGCCGGATGACCCGCGAGTGGAGATCTACGCGCTCACCCTGGCGTGACTACATCGAGTACGCGTCTGCTACCCCACTCGTGGCCTTCGCCAACACACGAGGTGGCACCCTGATCCTCGGCCTGGACTAGGGAGCGGAGTTCGCCGCGACCGGCCTCTCCGATCCGGCGAAGATGTCGTCCGACCTGGCCGCCATGTGTGCTGCCGACCTCGAACCTCCGGTCCGGCCGCACATCGGCATTCACGACTTCGAAGGCACGAGGGTCCTGGTCGCCGAGATCCCGGAGCTGCCACCGAACCGCAAGCCTTGCTTCAGCCGCGGCGCCGGCATGACCCAAGGCAGCTTCGTCCGGGTCGGGGACGGGGACCGCAGGCTCACCAGCACGGGTCGAGCTGGCGGCAGCCACCGGTCTCACCGACCAGACCGTGGCGCACTGGCTTCGCATCCTCCGAAGCGAGGGCCTCGTGGAAGCGACGGAAGAGAATGTGCGGAACCCGGCCACCCGGTATCGCCGGACCGGCAAGATCGCGCTGGGCGAAGGCGGCGCACCGTGAAATCACGGCCGGGTGTCAGCACCGCGACCCCGAACGGCTCACCGCGGTACCAGGCCGCCGCGAGGCCCAAGCTCATGACCGCGCTCATCTGGCGGTCGAGGAGTTCGCGCTGCTCGGGCTCGGTGGGTTCGTCGACCTCCGGGGCGTCGCGGAGGGTGACGCGGGCGGCGAAAGGAATTGGTCAAGGCGTGGAGCGGATCTCCGGCTGCGGCGGGCGGTCGTGTCTGCGGAACTCGAGCCATCTGCGGCTCGAGTCAGCCCAGACGACCTGGTGCCGATGAAAGAACTCATCGAGCCGCTCGCGGCTCAACTCAGCTGTCGGTGTCGTCACGATGTAGTAGTCCACTTCGTCACGTAGCTGGTTCAGCTGATATCGCGTTTCCTCCATCAGCACCCAGCGCGAGCGCCAGTTGAAGAACGTTTCCAGCCCACCGAGCACAGTAACCAGCGCGACCATGGGCAGCGCGAGGGAAGCGCGAGCGGGAATCTCCTGGATCCCGAGCACCACGGTTGAGGCCGCGGTGAGCACCAGCGCCGCTACCCGGACGATCGACGCGCGGCGACGAAACCTTTTCTTGCGAGTGTTACACCAGTCCATCGCGTTCACGACAAGGTCGCGGAACCCGAGAAGTGATTCCCGTAGCGGCCGGTCCGCCTCACGGCCGGCGATCTCGAGCAAGCCTCGATCGAACTCGAGCAGGTGGTTGGTCCCCGACCGCTTGAACGACATGGCGCCAGGTTCGTGGAATCTCAGCACCCGGGCAAGGCCGTCAGGCGACGATGCGAGGCTCGGACGCCAGCCTCGACAGCGCCTGGGTGAGCCGGCGCGCGGCGACTTCCCACTCCTCCAGCGCGCTGCCCCGGCCCAGCGCCGCGGTGCGCAGTGACCGCCGCAGCTCGGGGTCGGCGTACCAGCGGTGCAGCGCGTCGGCCAGGGCGAACGCGTCGTTCGGCTCGACCAGCACGCCGGGCATTTCGCCGTCGGCGTCGACGCCGAGTGCGTCGTAGACTCCGCCGACCTCGGTGGCCAGCACCGGGATGCCCCGGGCCAGCGCCTGCGCGACGAACATGCCGGACGTCGCCGCGCGCGCCGGGATGACCAGCAGGTCCGCGGCGTTGTAGGCGGCGCCGAGGTCGACCGCGTCGCCGGCGAGCGTGATCCGGCCGCCGAGGCCGAGCCGCTCGATCGACCAGCCGAGCTCGTCGACGTACCCCGGGTCCGCCTCCAGCGAGCCGACGAAGACGCAGGACAGTGCCAGGTGGTCGACCTCGCCGAGGGCCTGGACCAGCAGGTCGTGGCCGTTGCGGCGGGTGACGTCGCCGACGCACAGCAGCCGGGACACCCCGTCGGCGCCGGCCGCGAGCGGCGCCGCGTCGGTGCCGGGCTTGGCGACGTAGACGCGGCCGGGGTCGAGGTCGTGGCGGTCGATCAGCAGCCGGGCGAGCCACGGGCTGGTCGCGACGACCATACCGGCCATCCGCAGCGTTTCGCGCTCGCACGCGTCCAGCTCCGCGGCGTGCGCCGGGTCGAGGCCGGGTTCGTCGGCGAGGGCCTGGTGCACCAGCACGGCCAGGCGCAACCGCCGCGCGTGCGGGACGACGATCTCGGGCACACCCGAGGCGATCACGCCGTCGAGCAGCACCACGGTCCGGTCGGGCAGCGCGGCGAGGGATCTCGCCAGCCGCCGTCGCGCCGTCGCGTCGGGCTCCGGCCACTCGCCGGCGATCGGCAGCTCCAGCACCGGCTGGCCGACGGCGGGCAGGTTCTGGCACATCCGCTTGTCGTAGGTGTCGCTGCCCGGCGGGGCCGCCGGGAGGATGAACACCATCGGGTCGGCGGGCCTCATCGCACGCGCCGGAGCAGGTCGGCTTCGGAAACGGACACGGCTACCTCCAGCGTGGATCGACGGCGGTGACGGCTCATACGTCAACACGCGGCCGGAGGCGAGTCGGTTCAGCCCTGCGCGTCAATCATCCAAACGCCGTTCACCTGGACCATGGTGAAGGTGTCGGTCTCGGGCTTGCCACCGTCGTAGAGAACACGCGCCGTGACCCGGCCGGGCCCGATCTCCTTCACTCCGTCGGCAGTCACCGACTTGTACCGCCCCCAGAAGCTCTTGTACGACTCGTACGTCTGGCTGCGGGACGCCTTGAAGTGGGGCGTGAGCAGATTCCACGCCGCCACCGTGTTGTTCGGGAGCAACCGGTAGTAGGCCTCGAGCGCGGCGGCCGCGGTCGTCGTCGCGGACACCGGCGAGACCGGCGGCGAGGTCACCGGGGCCGAAGCCGACGGGGCGCTGGACGAGGAGGACGGCGGCGACGTCGGGGTCGGCGACGGGGTCACCGAAGCCGAAGCCGAAGCCGACGGAGCCGGCGAGGGCAGCGCACCGGCGTTGTCCTGCGGAGCTTTCTGCCGCACGACCAGCAGGATCGCGACGACGACCGCGACGCACAGCAGCGCCGCGCCCGCCCCGACGGCGATCAGGCCCTTGCGCGCGCCCGGCGACACCGCGGTGACCTCCCCGACCGGGGGCACGGCGACCGTGGCCGGCACGGTCGGCACCGCAGCGGGTTCGGTTTCCGGGAGCGTCGCCGCGAGCACCGACTCCCCCGGCTCGTCGTCCGGGAGCAACGCGCGCAGCTCCTGCTCGACCTCGTCCATCGACGGACGGTCGGCCGGCTCGGAGGCCAGCATCCGCAGCAGCAGCGGTGTCAGCCTGCCCGCCTTGACCGGTGGTTCGATCTCTCCGCTGGACGCCTTGTAGAGCAAGGCGATCGGGTTGTCCGCGGTGCCGTACGGCGGCTGTCCCTCGACGGCCGCGTACAGCGTGGCGCCGAGCGAGAAGACGTCCGCGGCGAAGCTGGCGTCCTCCCCACGGGCGACCTCGGGCGCGAGGTACGCGGGCGTGCCGGCGATCTCCCCGGTGGCGGTGAGCTTGACGTCACCGATCGCGCGGGAGATGCCGAAGTCGGTGATCTTCGCCGTGCCGTCCTCGGCGACCAGGATGTTGGCCGGCTTCACGTCGCGGTGCACGATCCCGACGCGGTGCGCGCCGGCCAGCGCCGAGCTGATCTGCGCGCCGACGCGGATGGCGTCGTCGACCGTGGCCGGCTCCTCGCCGAGCATGAAGGCCAAACTCTTCGACGGCAGGTATTCCATGATCAACCACGGCCGGTCCTCCTCTTCGAGGACGGCGAACACCGTGATCGCGTGGGAATGCTGCAGCCGCGCGGCGATCCGCGCTTCGCGCATGGCGCGGTTCTTCGCCTCTTCGGTGCGGTGCTCGTCGTGATCGTGCGGCAGCAGGAGTTCCTTGATCGCCACGGTGCGGTCGAGGCGTTCGTCCTGGGCCCGCCACACCGTGCCCATCGCGCCGCCGCCGATCGGCTCGAGCAGCCGGTACCGATCGCGGATCCGGCGACTTTCCACGAGCATCCACCATTCTCCGAAGTGGCCCACGAGATCCGGTCAGCTTGCCAGCGTGCGCGGCCGACCGGTACCAACGTAACCGAAAACCTTGCGCGGACAGCGCAAACGCGCGCTGTGGCGCCGCCCACGGTGTACCCGGGAATCCTAACGAACAACCCCGTACGCACGATCAAGTGCGTCCACAATCTCCTTGCGCAGCCCGGCGCCGACGGCGATCGTCGCCGAAGAACCGACCGTGTGCTCGCTGCCGTCGCGGTCGACGACGACGCCGCCGGCCTCGCGCACGAGCAGCACGCCGGCCATCGTGTCCCACGGTTTGTTGGCCAGGATCAGTGCGGCGTCGAGCTTTCCGTCCGCCACCCAGGCGAGGTCGATCGCCGCGCTGCCGTACATCCTGATCTTCTGCGCCCGCGCGCCGAGGTCCGACAGCAGCAGGAGCCGGGCGTGGTTCTTCTCGTCGGCGAGCTCCCCGATCGCGAAGTCGCCGACGGCGATCATCGCGTCCGACAGCTCCGTCGCGGCCGACGCGCCGATCCGCTCTCCGTCCGCGAAGGCACCTTCGCCGCGCGCGGCGGTGTACGTGACGCCGAGGTGCGGCAGTGCGATCGCGGCGACCGTGCTGTGCGCGCCGTCCACCAAAGCCAGGGAAATACCGCAGAGCGGAATTCCGCGGGCGAAGTTGGCGGTCCCGTCGATCGGGTCGAGGGCCCACCAGCGGCCGCCGCCGTCACCGCTGCGGCCGCGCTCCTCGCCGAGGACGCCGATCTCCGGCGTCTCGGCGGCGAGGAACTCCCGCAGCGCGTCCTCGACGGCCATGTCGACGTCGGTCACCAGGTCGCGATCGCCTTTCGCGGAAACGGAAAAACTCGGGCGCGACCTGACGATTTCCGTCGCCTTCGCCACGGCTTCGCGCGCGACGTCCAGTAGTGCGGCATGCTCGCTCATGGCACCAACCTAGTGAAGGGGCGCGCGATGACCGACCTGTTCCCGCTCGCGACGACCGACGACGAGCGGCAGCGGGCCGCGTCGGTGGCGGTCCTGCCGATCGGCAGCTTCGAACAGCACGGCGCGCACCTGCCGCTGGCGACCGACACGGTCATCGCGGCCACGATCGCGAAGGCCGTCGCGGACGCGTTCCCGGTGCTCCACCTGCCGCCGGTCACGATCTCGTGTTCGCACGAGCACGCGGGGTGGGCGGGCACGGTGAGCATCTCCGCGCGCACGCTGCACGCCGTGGTCACCGACGTCGCGGACTCCCTCAGCGCGTCCGGCGTCGATCGGCTCGTGCTGGTCAACGGGCACGGCGGCAACTACGTACTGTCCAATGTGGTCCAGGAAGCGGCCCGGCCGATGGCGCTGTTCCCCGGCGTCGCCGACTGGCAGGCGGCGCACACGGCGGCCGGGCTGCGGACGTCGCTGGACGACGACATGCACGCGGGCGAGCTGGAGACGTCGATCCTGCTGCACGCCCACCCGCACCTGGTCCGGCCGGGCTACGAGACGGCCGACCACGTCACCGACCGGGAACACCTGCTGACGCTGGGCCTGCGGGCGTACACGGAATCGGGAGTGGTCGGCCGTCCTTCGCTGGCCAGTGCGGCGAAGGGCCACGTCGTGCTGGACACGCTGGTCCAGCGCTTCGCCGGCGTCCTCGAGGTCCTGGTTCAAAGTCCGTGAATGTCGCATTGAGGGACTCTGAGTCCCTCAATGCCTCGACGGCCTGTGTCTGTGCCCACTCCAACGTCGATACGTAAGGCACGAGCGCATTGGCGCCGTCTCGGAAGGCGTCGGCCGCCTGGATCCA
>NZ_JBFBBN010000031.1:0-114537 GCF_040682715.1 Amycolatopsis sp. NPDC051128
ACTTGCGACGCTAATCCGCTTCGCGCGCCGGGCCTTCAGCGCACATGGCACATTGAGGGACTCTATGTCCCTCAATGTGCCATTCACGGCTGTGGGCGAGCTCCTGAAACCGGGCCAATCGGGCAGGTCTCGCGAGAGGGTGGCGTCGGCGCCGAGGGACTGAGTCCGCGCAGGTCGAGAAGGGGCGCCGACGCCAGATGCACTGAGACAGGACACGAGGTGTCCTGTCTCAGTCGGCCTGATGCGAGCGCGTCCACCGTCCGACGCGGGAGGGCTCTCCAGCTCGGCCACGTGGCGGCCAAGAAAGCCGGGCGGAGGCGATTCCACAGAGCGCACCCGTTTCCGAGTAGGAACCACCCCCGCCGTACTGCCCCGGATTCTACCCGAGACGGGTCACGTCTTGGACTGCGCGTAGGAACCGACGTCACCCAGGTCGATGAACACGCAGGTCTCCTCACCCACGACCCAGGCATCGTGACCCGGAGGTATCCGTGCCAGGTCACCCGCCCGCATGTGGACCACTTGCGAGTCACCGCCCGACGGCATGGTCACGTCCATCTGGCCGGCCACGCAGAATCCGAGATGCGAGACCTGACACAGCTCCGTGCCCGCGATGGGCCGGACGTCCTTGCTCCACTGCCAGCCAGGCTCGTAGTGACCCCTCAGGGCCGTCTTCCCGTTGGCCAGGGTGACCGCGTCGGCGTGCCCGTGACCGGCGAACTCACGAACCTCGTCGGGGGAGTCGAAACTCCGGACCTCCATCTGGCCGGTTACTTCTGTCATCGCTTTCCTTTCCTGTTCTGATTGTCAGACCTGGCAGGCCACAACAGCGTTGAAGAACAGCCCGCCGTAGACATCCTCGGCGTGCTCCAGTCCCTTTCCGTCGCTCAAGTTGGGGTTACTGCTACCCTCCCCGATGGTCTTGTCCGACCGCACCGTGAACGATGCTGGGCCGCCGTTGGCCAGCCAGTACGCCTCGAAGCAGGCAGCGTCCGTACCCGGAGGGGCGAACCCGGCGAGATCCGAGACCGTCAGAACGGACCAGACCTTGGAATTAAGCCCTGCCTGGAGATCACCCCGAGTGGACCGTGAAGATATGTAACATTCGTGGCTTGAGGCAACCCCGGCAAACATCACCAGCGATGCCACAAATGCTCCGGCAACAATCAGAAACCTACGCATTTTTCTTCTCTCTTGTCTCTATCCCGGACTAACTTCTCAGGCGTTGTCCCACGAGGGGCGCGACCAATGGAACCCGAATGCGTCGGCCTCGTCCGAGGTGGCCATCCCCCAGGTGGCTACCTGTCCCGGCCCCATGTGCGCCTGCACGCGCGCGCCTTCCGGTGTGGTCGGTCCGGTGAGCGCCTCGACGTTGGCCGACGCCCGACCCGGAATTTCGACGCTCCAGCCGGCCAGGTCCTCGGCGATCGACGCGTCGATGGGCACGAACTCCATCCCGGATCTCAGTGCCTGACATCTCGCCGCGTTGCGCCGGCCAGCCGCCAACCTGCCCACCGAAGATGGTCTGGAGGGCGCAGCCACCGACCTTCGGGGATTGCGACGGCGTCCTGGTCTGGCACATCACGGAGGGGACATAGGAGGACACGCGCCTGGACAGGTTCAACGTGGCGATGCTGGGTTCGTTCGTCGGCGACGTACGGGGCGAGCACAGCGACGCCTATGCCGCGCTCTTTCTCGACGAGCGGGCCGACGAGGCGCAGCGCGAAGCACATGAGCACGGGCACAGCACCGTGCATCTACACGCATCGAACCAGCCGCCTCGCAGGGACCAGTTCTGCGCCGTCAGCGGACCCGCCATCGGACATCGCCACCCTGAACAGGCTCTATTATTCGACTACCACCGCCTCAAGGATGACTCTCCCCTGTGGGGGAAACAAGGCGTACATCATTTCGATTCGGGATTCAGGCGAGAAAGTCGAGGTGGGGCAAGAATTACCGACCAAAAGCCGGGAAAGAATGATTTTTCCCGTTTACGTGAGTCCGTGCGGCGACACTACATCGAACTTCAATTCCCAGCCTGGTGGCACGTGAACACGATCGCCGTTGTCGACTTCGCCGTGCCGGAGGGTTCTTGCGTAGACGCCGGCGCTCAGGGGCACCACGCGGGTGCCGAAGAGGGAGCTCTGAGTGTCACCCTCGTCGGCCGACTAGTGGTGGCTGATATGCGAACTTGCCTGCATCACAGAAAACTGGTCACCGGCGTACAGCGGGATTCGGGGCAGGTTCGCGCCGTCGGAAGGGTCTGCTTGGCGTAGGAGTAGTTACGGCCTCGAGCCAGCCGAAAGGTTCCTCGGCTGGCTCGACTGGGGTCGAATCCGTCACCCCGTGATCATCGCATTCGCGCAAGTAGATGACCGGAACCAAAGATTGGCATTGATGACGGCGATGGCTTCGTCGACCCGTCCGGCGCGGGCGCTCGCCAGGACCGGGCCGACGATCGGCCGGTTCGGCGGAGAAGAGTGCACAGATATCGGACCATACGCGGCAGGCGTACGCCGAGCGAGGATGGCGGCGGCCTGCAGTCCGGGCGCCACCCCGGCGAGCTGCGCGAGCCCGCTGGGCTGTCAGGACGGGCGGGCGGGCGGGCGATGAGACCCTGCGCCACTGGATGGCGGCGGCCTGGTTCGCCTGGTCAGGCCTCGGATCTCCGCCGGTGGGTCGGCCGGGGCACCACATTCGCCCCGCACCCTGCCGCCCAAGTAGGACCGCCTGCCGGTCCCTTGCCGCTACATGGCCTCCTCGCGCAGGACGTCAAGGTTGCGGAATACCGCGGGACCGTCGCAGAGTTCCGCCATGGACTTGGCGAACGCGGTGGTCTCGGGCCGGTTCGAGTTCTCCATCGCCTCTTCGTAGGACGGGAACTCGACGATCTGCACGTAGGTGTCCGCCCGGTCGCGGTCTTTGGTCAGGACGCCGCGGGTGGGCACGCGGGAGCCTTCGGTTTCGGCCAGCCAGGCGTCCATCGCGCTGGTGAGCTCGTCGATCCGGGTGGTATTGAACTCGATGGTCTGCACGAACTTGGTCATCCGCTTTCTCCTGTCCGGCGGCCGCGCGGACGGCGTCCGCGCGGCCATCCAGTTGACCACGCCGTCCGGACGGCGCACAGGGCCGAAAGGCCTCAGGTCAGCCCTGGGGGCGAAGGACCGGAGGCGCGTGAACTTGCCTGGTCCGGAGCGGGATCGAGGAGGCCTCCCAGCTCAGCCGAGCGTCCTCGGGTGAATATCGTCGTCGACAACAGCAGCGGAGGCCCGGCTCATGCGCCCCGATGTGGCGTTGCGTCCGGCGCTCCGAGTCAAGGGCCGGCCATTCCGATGTGCCACTGCGAGTACCGCGGTTTCCAGCCCAGGTCCCGGCGGGCCCGTTCGTTCGACGCGCCGCGCAGGGCGGTCAGCTGGTACGTCGGGAACCACCCGAGCAGGCGCCGAGCCATGTCGGCCGGGATCGTCCGCGGTGACGGACCACCCAGGAGCCCAGCCAGCCGGGGCACCCACTCGGCTCCCGTCACCGGCTCGTCGTCGGTGATGTTGAACCGACCTGTCACCTCGGCCTCCACGGCCAGGGCCGTGGCGTGCGCGGCGTCGGCCGCGTGGACGAACGACGTGCGGCCCGTCGCCTCTTCCGGCAGGCGGAACCGGCCCTTCGCCAGCGCGGCGCCGACAGCGCCGTCCGGCGCGTACTGCGTGCCCGGGCCGTAGAGCGTGCCGCAGCGCAGCACGATCCCGCTCGCGCCGAGCGTCAGCTCCTCCAACCGCGCCACCGCCCGGACCGTGCGCGCCCACCCCTCGTCCGGGGCGTCCGTATACAGCCGCGCGTCTTCGTCGACCACCGCCGGGCCCTCCGGCGCCGTCGCGAACGCGATGCTCTGTGCCACGAACCGGTGGACCCCGGCCGCGCGCGCCGCCGTCAGCAGGTTCTCCGTGCCCTCCGTCCGCAGCCGGGCCGTCTCCTCGAACGCCGACGGCGACCGCAGTGCCGACAGCTGGTGCACCACGACGTCCGGCGCCGCGGCGCGGACCGCGGCCACCACACCGTCGCGGTCCAGCGCGTCCGCGACGACGACGTGGCCGGGGGTGGGGGAGCGCACCAGGGAGATCACGTCGTGGCCTCGCTCGGCCAGCAGCGGCAGCAGGGCCCGGCCGAGCACGCCGGTCGCGCCGGCGACCAGAATCCGCACGTCAGTTCTCCTCTTCCGGGATCCCGTGGACGCGCATCAGCAGCCGGCACGCCGGGTCGCCGTGGCGCAGGCAGCCGGTCGCGCGGTTCTCGGTCAGCTCGACGCCGAGCCCGGCCGACCAGCCCGCGTGGATCTCCGTGCACGGGCACTCGTAACCCTCGATGGACCCCGCCATCCGCACCATCGTCACCGCGAAGTTCCGCCGCATGGTCAGTTCCAGCAGATCGTCGTCGACGACGTCCACGCCGCCGTCGCGCAGCTCCGAAGGGAACATCGCCTCCGCACACGCCTCGTACCGCTCGCACAACCCCTTGATGCCGGGGTCGACGTCCCGGGTGCGTTTGGCCACCTTGCGCCCGATGTTCTCCGCGACGAACCGCAGCGCCTCGGCGTTGATCTCGTTCGCCACCTCCTGGCCGAACCGGCTCGCGACGCCCTGGTACCAGCGCGCGTCGTGCAGCCACCACGCCCGGTAGGCGTCCATCGCCCGCAGGTTCGGGGGTTCCGGAGTCACGCGCGCTCCCCGGCGACGAGCTTCGCGCGGAAGCGCTCCCGCAGCTCACGCTTGAGCACCTTGCCCGTGGCGCCCTTGGTGACCTCGCTCGCGTCCATCACCAGCGCGCGGGTCAGCGCCGGGAACCCGGCCGCCGTGAGGACTTCGTTGACGACGCGGGTCCAGTCGGCCCGTGACCCGGTGGTCTGCAGCAGCACATAAGCCTCCGCGACGCCGTCGCCGTCCCAGTCGGCGCGTACGCCGTCGGGGGCGACGGCCACCACCGTGCAGTCGGCGAGCTCCGGCAGCTCCCGCAGCAGCAGCTCCTCGGTGCGGGTGCTGAGCACGAGCCCCGCGGCGGTGCGGATCGCGTCCGGCGCGCGGTCGAGGTGGTAGAAGTTGCCGTCCTCGTCCTGCATGGACAGGTCGCCGGTGAGCCAGTAGCCGCCGAGCCGCAGCCGGTGGAACGTCAGCGAGTCGTTCCAGTAGCCCGGGGTCAGCGTCGGCGACTTCACGCCGAGCCTGCCGATCTCGCCGGGTGGCAACGGCTTCCCGTCCTCGGACAGCACCGCGGCCTCGGCGAAGCTCATCGGCTTGCCGATGCAGCGGCCGTAGGAGGCGCTGCCCGGCCGGTGCCCGTTGTGGAAGATCGAGTACCCGGTCTCGGACGAGCCGAGCCCGTCGGTGAACACCGAGCCGGGGACGCGGACGCGCTTGAAGTCGGGGCCGATCCACTCGTGGCTGCCCTGGGCGATCAACGCGCGCACGTGCGCCTCGTGGGCGGCGTCACCGGTGTTGTACCAGCCCTCCACAGAGGACAGATCACGCTTCGACAGGTCGTGCGCGGCCATCTCGCCGTAGGTGCCGGCGAACCCGAAGATGGTGGTGGGCTTGAACTTCTCGGCCGCGTCGAGCACGTCCGCGCCGCGCTGGCTGGACTGCAGGTAGACCGGCGAGCGCAGCAGCAGGCCGAACAGCAGCACCGAGATCGACGCGTTGTGCGAGCCGGGCAGCGCGACCAGCAGCCGGCCCATCGACGTCCCGGTCGAGAGCCTCAGCCGGTGCAGCTGGGCGTAGAGCAGCGTCTCGTGCGTGTGCGGCACGGCCTTCGGCATGCCCGTCGTGCCGGAGGAGTGCGAGATGATGATCGGGTCCGTGCGGTCGTGGGCGTACGGGAACGCCGCCGGCAGCGAGCCGGTTCCGCGCACGTCCGCGGCGGTCACGCCGAAGCCCAGCGCGAGCTCGCCGAGGTGCCCGGCGAACACCTCGCGGTGCGCTTCGTCGGTGAGCACGCCGACCGCGCCTTGCCGGCGCACGTACTCGCGGGCGATCTCCGGCCGCAGGTTGCCGTTGACGAACGACGGGATCGCGCCGAGCGAGGTCAGCGCCAGGAAGTTCACGGCGAACTCGGTGCTGGAGAAGGTCTGGATCGCCACCGGGTCGCGCGGCCCGACACCCTGCGCGTGGTACCAGGACGCGTAGGCCCGGACCACGTCGTCCAGCTCGCCCAGGGAGAGGACCGCCGGGTTCGTGCCGTCCGGGGCGAGCCAGGTGCCGTCCGTCCAGACTGCCTCGTCGTCGCGCGGGTGGCCGTACGCCAGCACCCGGTGCAGGACGTTGCCCGCGCCGAGCGTGGGGTCGGCGAAGATCTGCGCGCGTTCGGCCTTCGTGATCATCGTCGTTCTCCTTCGTCACGCCCGGCGGGCGCGGTCGTGGTGGCGGAGCGGGCCAGCGTCAGCAGCCCGGCGACGCCGGCGGGATAGGGCCGGGGGAGCGCGGAGCCGGGGCCGACGAGCAGCCCGGCCGCGAGGTCGGCCGGCGGCGGCTCGGCCCCGCGTGCCCGGTGCACGGCGTCGGTCCGCGGCGTGCCCGCGAGTTCGACGCCCAGGACGAGAACCCGGTCGAGGTCGTCGTCGAGCAGCAGGGCGGCCAGGTCGAGCGGGCCGGAGGCGGGGTGCGCGCTCGGCGAGACCGACAGCAGCGGCCCGGTGAGGCCGTGCTCGATGCTGATCCGCCCGAGGATCGCGTTGGCCGTGGCCTGCATGAACAGCAGCGCGTTGGCGGGCTCGCCCTCGGCCAGCAGCCGGCTGGCGAGGTCCGTGGTGACGCTGTCGCCCAGTTCGCTGGCGAGCACCACGCCGGTGCGCGAGCCGTCCACAGCGGACTGAGCCAGCAGTTCCGTGGCGACCTGGTGCGCCAGCGGGTTGAAGGGGGACTCGATGAACCCGGCGACCGGGGGAGCCGTCGCGGAGTCGCCGATCGCCGCGGCGAGGACGTTCACGGGCGCTCCAGCACGAGTGCCGTGTTGGCCCCGCCGAAGGCCGCGTTCACCGTCAGCGCCCGGCGCAGGGGCGCGGTTCGCGCCTCGTTCGGCACGTAGTCCAGGTCGCAGTCCGGGTCCCGGCCCGTGAACCCGGCGGTCGGTGGCACCGTCCGGTCGAGCAGCGCCAGCAGCGTGACGACGAACTCCACGGCACCGGCCCCTTCGAGCATGTGGCCGGTGGTGCTCTTGGTCGAGCTGACCGGGACGTCGGGCGCGGCCGCGCCGAACAGCTCGCGCAGCCCCGCGGTTTCCGCGCTGTCGTTGAACGAGGTGCCGGTGCCGTGCGCGTTGACGTAGTCCACGGATCCGCTCCGTCGCAGTGCCGCCCGCGCGGCGAGCACCAGGCCGCGCGCTCGCGGGTGCGGGCGGGCGACGTGGTGGGCGTCCGACGCCGTGCCCCACCCGGGCACCCGCGCCAGCACCTCGGCGCCTCGCCGCGCGGCGGCCGCACCCGATTCGAGCACCACCGCCGCCACGCCGTCGCCGAGCAGCAGCCCGGACCGCCCTTGGCTGAAGGGCCGGATCACGCCGTCGCGGGCGAGCGCGCGTCCGGCGTCGAACTTGGCCTGGTTCTCGGGCTCGACGAGGTAGCCGCCGGCGCAGACGGCGCTGTCGACGACGCCGGCGGCGATCAGGCGGCAGCCGTGGACGAGGGCGCTCGCCGAGGCCACGCAGGCGGTCGTGAACGTCGTCCGGGGCCCGCGCGCGCCCAGCCGCGCGGCCAGCGCGTCGGCGAACCCGCTCGCCACCGTGTCTTCGACCCGGCTGGTGTCACCGGAGGCCCAGAACGCGGTCACGGCGGTGAAGTCACCGGCCGCGCCGGCCAGCACCGCGGTGTCGCGGCCCGGGGGCAGCCCGGCCATCGCCACCGCCGCGTCGGCCACCGCGGTCAGCGCCGCCCGCAGCGGCGGCGTGTCCGTGCCGGGGCCGCACGCGGCGACGGACGTCCGCAGGCCCGCGGTGTCGAAGCGCTCGATCGGGCCGAACCCCGCACGCCCGGCGAACACGCCCGAGCGCAGCGCGTCGGCGCCGTCGCCGAACGCGGTCCGCACACCGAACCCGGTCACCACCACATCGGTCATCGCACCGCCACCTCGGTCAGGTACGCCGCGATGCGCCGCGCGGAAGTGGGCCCCGCGAAGCACGGCTCGTCCGCCTCGGCGAGCACACCGCGGCGGAGTTCGAGCAGGTGGAGGAACCAGACCAGGCCGAGGGAGTCGAACACGAACTCGGTGTCGTCGTCGGCGAGGTACGGGAAGATCTTCGGATCCGCCAAGAGTTCCCGCACCTGGGCGGCCGAGACCGGCCCGCCGGGGGCGGTGCTCATGCCTTCGCGCCCCGGGCCACCGTGTCGGCCACCAGCTCGCCGAGGCTCATCGCGCCGACCGGCTCGATGCTGTCCTCGGGGTACTCGACGGCGAACCGGCGCTCGAGGCGCATCGTCAACTCGATGAGGCTGAGCGAGTCGAGGTCCAGCCCCGCCGCGCCGAGTGTCGCGCTGTCCTCGACGGTGCCGAGATCCAGCGGCTGCCCCAGATCCTCGACGATGGTCTTGAGCACGAACTCGCGGATCTCGGACTCGAGCGTGGTCTGCATGGGTTTCGCCTTTCGTTTCGGCTCGCGGGGTCAGGCGGGCACGGCCGCCGCGCGCAGCACGTCGTGCCGGCGGACGAGCTTTCCGTTGGGGGTGCGGGGAAGCCGGGGGAGCACGCGGATCTCCCGCGGGATCTTGTAGTCGGCGAGCCGCTCGCCGCACCAGGCCAGCAGCTCCGCGGGGGTGGTGTCGCCGACGACGTAGGCCGCGATGGTCCCGCTGTGCACGGCCACCGCCTCGGTGACGTCCGCGTGGGCGCGCAGCGCGGCCTCGACCTCGCCGAGGTCGACCTTCAGCCCGCCGATCACCACCAGGGAATCGCCGCGTCCGTGCAGGTGCAGGCGGCCGTCGGCGTCGAGCTCGGCCCGGTCGCGCACGCGCAGCCAGCCGTCGGCGTACCGGTCGCCGCCTCCGTTGAGGTACGGGGAACCTTCGTCGAGCCGGACCTCGACCTCGCCGTCTTCGACCCGCAGCACCACGCCGGGGGCGGCGCGGCCGACCGACGGCCGCAGCCGCCCGCTGACGTCCATGGCGAGCACGCCGGTTTCGGTGGTGCCGTAGGACTCGCCGACGCCGATCCCGAACCGGCGGCTGAACTCCGCGGCCACCGCCGGCTCCATGATCTCGCCGCCGCTGACCGCCGCCCGCAGCGACGGCAGCGGCGGGATCTCCTTGGCCGTGGCCAGCAGCGCGTAGTGGAACGGGGTGCCGAAGATGGCGTGCACGTCGTACCGCGCGGCGGTCGCGAGGAGGTCGGCGGCGCTCAGCCTGCTCGCGAACACGGCGGTCACGTTCCGCGCGAGGCTGTGGAACAGCCCGGCGATCAGGCCGAAGCTGTGCGCCGTCGAGCTGAGCAGCAGCACCCGGTCGCCGGGACCGGGCATGCCCTCGACGCGGGTGAAGCGGTCGATCTCGGCGGCGATCGACGCCGGCGTCCGGCCGATCATCTTGGGCACGCCGGTGGAACCGGAGCTGAACTGCACCAGCCGGTGCGCGGTCGAGGCAGGTGCGCCGCCGATCCGGGCGGTGACCAGCTCGTACTCCCGCGCGAAGGCCGGCGTGGCACCGGACGGCCCGCCGCGCACGGTGAACTGCGGCCGGCCGACCTGCTTGACGACTTCGACCTCGGCCGGCTTGAACCGGTGGTCGACCAGCATCACCTGCGCGCCGAGCGACCACAGGGCCAGCATCGCCTGCACCTGCGTGTAGCTCGGCGGCACCTGCAGCAGCACGGTGCTGCCTTCGGTGATCCCGGCGCCGGCGAACACCGCCGCTTCGGCCGCGACCTGCGCGCGGACGTCGCCGCGGGTCCGGACGTCGTCGCCGTGGGCGAGGTAGGGACCCGTGCCGGGGTGGGCGTCGAACAGCCGCGTGACGAGGTCCGCCATGGCGCCCGGCATCAGGACTCCCGGCAGAATTCGCCGATCGGGATACCGACGTGCCGCTGGTCGGTGGCGAGGTAGCCGAGCAGCTCGTCCCCGTTCTGCAGCTCGGTGACGTTGCGGACCTTCGCGCCCGGGCCGAGCACCCGGACGTGCCAGTCGTCCTGCACGGTGAGGCTGACGACGACGCCGTCGCCCGAATGCGCGGTGATGGTCAGCAGCGGGCGGGACTCCAGCTTCGCCCGGCCGACGACCACGCGGCGGGTGCGGCCGTCGGAGTCGACGGCGAGCACGGTGCTGCCGGAGCCGAGCTCGGACAGGTAGTTGGTGCGGTTGCCGGGCCCGAGCACGTAGGAGTGCAGCGCGCCGGCGTTGACCCGGAACGGCCGCGTCGGCATGTATGGCAACGGGTGGGTTTCGCTGCAGCACAGGACGAACCCGGTTGAGTACGAGCCGACCAGGATGCCCTCGTCCTCCCGGAAGTGCGTGCAGGTGTCGACGCAGACGCGGTCGCCGAGGCCGTGGTGCTCGATCCGGTCCACGGTGAGCGTGGTCAGCTCCAGCCGCGGGCTCGTCCCCGACAGCAGGCGGGTCAGCGCGAACACGTCCTCGGCGGTGCGCGGGGCGAGCAGGACTCCCTCGGACCCGCGCTCCAGGACGTCGACCACGATGCCGGCCTCTTCGAGGTCGGCGCACACCGTGATCAGCTGCCCGGGTGCCTTGTCGGCGGCGGCCAGCACGATCTCCAGCGGGATCTTGGTGGGGTCGGCGAACTCGACGATCGCGTACGGCAGCTCGATCGCGGCGGCACAGGCCAGCTGCAGCGTGCGGTCGTCGCGGACGTGCACCCAGCCGGCGCGGTCGCCGTCGCCGCTGACCAGCTCGGCGAGGGCGGCCTCGTCGTCGACCGGTGTCACGCGCACCGGTGCGTCGCCCTCGCCGACGAGCACCCCGGTGACCGTCGGCGGCAGCTTGGCGAGGAGCCCGGCGTCGGCGGAGACGACCGCCTGGGCCTTGGCGTGGATGGCCGCGTCCACCACGGCCTCGAGCTGGTCGGCCGGCACGGCCCGGACGTCGATCCATGCGTGTTTCATGCGGCACCTGTCGTGAGGGGAGTGAGGGACTCGGACAGCGAACGGGGATCGGCCGCGTGGACCACCGCGGCCAGCCGGGCGACGGTGACCGCGGGGTTCTCCGCGGTGAAGATCCGGCGGCCGACCGCGAGCCCGGCGCACCCGGCGGCCATCAGCGCCGCCGCGGCCGGCGCCGGGTCGCGGGCGTCGGGCGGGCCGCCGGCGCACAGCACCGGGATCGGGCAGCTCTCGACGACCTCGGCCATCCGGGCCGGGTCGGCGGGCACCGCCGTCTTCACTAGGTCGGCCCCGAGGTCGGCGGCGATGTTCACCGCGTGGGACAGCAGCGTGACGTCCCGCGGGTCGGCAATGCGCGGTCCACGCGGGTAGATCATCGCCAGCAGCGGGATGCCCCACCGCTGGCAGGCACCGGCGACCAGGCCGAGATCGGCCAGCTGCCGGCTTTCGGTGGCGGAGCCGACGTTGACGTGCACGCTCACCGCGTCCGCCCCGAGCCGCAGCGCGTCGTCCACGTCGCCGACGAGGACCTTCGCGTCGGTGTCCGCGGCGTGCGCGGTGCTGGCGGACAGGTGCACGACGAGCCCGCAGTCACCGAGCGCGGCGGGCAGGAGGGTGCGGGCCCGGCCCTTGTGCAGCACCAGGGCGTCCGCGCCGCAGCCGGCGATCGCGCGGACCAGGCTGTCCCAGCCGGAGCGGTCGCTCACCGGGCCGTCCGAGACGCTGTGGTCGAGCGGGACGAACAAGTGCTTCCCGTCCCCCGTGCGAGAAAGCCTGCGCATCCGCAGGGCCTTGCCGTCGACAGTCATGGGCCTCCTTCCGCGGTGCGGCCGAGATGTGCTCGTACACCACGGAAGTCTGCTCGGGGCGATCTTCGGAAATCAAATACCAACCGGTGATAACTCGGCGGTTATCGCTTTTTGAGAATATCGCCAGGTGGTGTTCGCCTGGTTCTTGATTGGTTTCTCAGGTTTCAGTGCGATGTTCGGCGGACCGGCGAGAGAGGAGCAACGGTGACTTCCGAGGTCCGTGTGGCGGTCGCCTACCACGGCGGCCGCGGGCACACCGCGCGGCTGGCCGAGGCGGTGGAAGCCGGAGTCAAGGCGGTGGAAGGGGTTCTGGTCGACCCGATCGACGTCGGCCGGATCGCCGCCGAGGACTGGTTCCGCCTCGACGACGCCGACGCGATCGTGTTCGGCGCCCCGACCTACATGGGGACGGCGTCGGCGGCGTTCCACACCTTCGCCGAAGCCAGCAGCCGGCGCTGGTTCACGGGGCGGTGGACCGGAAAACTGGCCGCCGGATTCACGAACTCGGGGGCCAAGGCCGGCGACAAATCGAGCACTTTGTCCTATTTCGCCACCCTGGCCGCGCAGCACGGGATGCTGTGGGTCGGTCTGGGCCTGCGCCCGGGCTGGAACACCACCAAGGGCGGCCCCGGCGACCTCAACCGGCTGGGGTTCCACCTCGGCGCGGCCGCGCAGTCCAACCTGGACGAGAAGCCGGCCGCCATGCACGAATCGGACCTCGCGACGGCGGAGCACCTCGGTGGCCGGGTCGCCCGGTACACCCTGCAGTTCGCGCTCGGCCGGGAGCGGATGCCGTGACCGGTTCCGCCGCCGTTTCCGGCGACGCGACCCGGGTCGCGCGGGGACGGCTGATGCTGGTCGTCGCGCTGGTCGCGCACACGCTGGTCCTGCTCGACAACACGATCATGAATGTCGCGATCGACGTGCTGGCCGACCCGGTCCGCGGGGTCGGTGCCGGCACCGGGGAGCTGGCCTGGGCCGTCAGCGCGTACCCGCTGGTCTTCGCCGCGGTGACGCTCACCGGGGGTGCGCTCGCCGACCGCTTCGGGGCGTCCCGGGTGCTGCTGCCTGGCCTGTGCCTGCTCGGCGCCGCGTCCGCGGCGGCCGCGCTTTCGCCGGACGGGGGCGCCCTGATCGCGGCCCGCGCGGTGATGGGCGCGGGCGGCGGGCTGATCGCCCCCGCGACGCTGACCCTCGTCACCGCCGGGCTTCCGCCGGGGCGGCGCGCGCGGGCCGTGGCGCTGTGGTCGTCCGCGGCCGGGGTGGCCGTCGCGGTCGGACCGGTGCTCGGCGGGCTGTTGCTGGTCCACTTCGCCTGGCCGGCGGTCTTCCTGGTGAACCTCCCGATCGTCGGCGGTCTCCTGCTCCTGGGCGTGTTCCTGCCCCGGCTCCCGGTGCCCGGCCGGCTCCGGCCGCTCGACCTCCCCGGCGCGGCGCTGTCCGGGCTGGGGCTCGCGGCACTGGTGGGCGGGATCGTCCAAAGTGGACGCGAAGTCACGCCGGTCGCGCTGCTCGCGCTAGCGGCGGGGGCGGTGCTGCTCGCCGTGTTCGTGGTGCACCAGCTGCGGGCCCGGCACCCGGCGTTCGACATGCGCCTGCTGCGCAAACACGGTTTCGGCGGTGGCATCCTCGGCCTGCTGCTGAGCTTCGCCGGGCTCGCCGGGCAGCTGTTCTACTGCGCGTTCTTCCTCCAAGGCGTGCACCGCCTGACCCCCGGTGAAGCCGGGTTCGTCATGTTCGCGGCGGCGGTGGGCATCGTGACCGGCAACCGGGTGTGTTCGCCCGCCGTGGACCGGTTCGGCGCGCGAGGCACGGTTCTGGCCGGTCTCGTGGCCGCGTCGCTGACGTACGCCGCGTACCTGTTCTTCGACGAGCGCACCCCGATCGCGCTGGTCGTCGCCGTGCTGTTCGTCCAGGGTTTCGGTACGGGGCTGGCGTTCGCCCCACTGACCTCGGGACTGGTCGGCGGGCTGCCGGACGACCGGGCCGGCGCCGGTGCGGCACTGGCCACCGTCACCCGGCCGCTCGGCAGCACGATCGGCGTCGCCGTGCTCGGCACGGTGCTGACGCTGGCTTACCGCACGTCGGTCGCCCCCGCGCTGGGCGGGCTGCCGGGGCCGGCCGCCGAGCAGGCGCGTGGCTCGGCCGAGGGCGCCCGGGCGGCCGCGGCGGCGCTGGGCCGCCCGGAGCTGATCACGGCGGCCGACGCCGCTTACGTCCACGCCATGCACGTCACGGCCGGGTGGGCGACCGCGGTCTCCCTCGCTGGGTGCGCCGTCGTCGCGCCGGGCCTGCGCCGGATCGGACGGCGATGGAGCTGACCCTGCGCCACCTCGCGCTCGTGGTCGCGGTCGCCGACGCGGGCGGTATCCGGCGGGCCGCGATGGCCATCGGGGTCGCCCAGCCGGGGGTGACCGCGCAGCTGAAGCGCATCGAGCAGGACCTGGGGGCCGAGCTGTTCGAGCGCCGCGCGGAAGGGGTCGTGCCGACCCCGCTCGGCACCCAGTTCGTCGCCGAGGCCCGGGATCTGCTGGCCCGCTTCGACGAACTCGTCGCCAGCGCCCGGGTGCTGGGCCGCGGGGTGGCTCCGGGCACGACGGTGCGCGTGGGCGCCACCGACAACCGGCACCTCCCGCGGATCACGATGGCGCTGGCCGAGCTGCTGCCGGGAGGAGACCACGAAATCTCGGTGGGCGGCGACGCCGAGGAACTGCTGACGGCGACCGAAGAAGGCAGGCTGGACGTCGTCGTGCTGACCGAGCACGCGCACCGGCCGCGGCCCCGGCTGGGCGGCTTCCTCGACCACGATCTGGGACGGGAACCGCTTTTCGTCGCGGTGCCCGAAGAACACCGGTTGGCGCACCGGCGTTCGGTCGTCCTGGCCGACCTGGCGGGGGAGGGCTGGGCCGTGCCGGTCGAGCAGTCCGAGGAAGAGTGGCGGAGCTTGCAGGAAGCCTGTTCCCGGGCCGGATTCAGCCCGCGGTTGCGCCACCGCGGGGTGGACCGCGCGAGCACCGAGGCGTTGGTCCGGCTCGGGCGCGCGGTCGCGGTCCTGTCACCGCAGGAGCCAGCCGGTGCGGGGGTGGTCCTGGTGCGGCTGGGTGATGCCGGGCTCTGGCGCAGGACACGCTTGCTCTGGCTGCCGGACTCGCCGCTCGCCGCCGTGGCCGCGCAGCTGCCCGCTTTGCTGCGCCCTGCGGGGGAACCGGCCGCGGCCGCCGGGTGAATGACCTCACGTCCGGAATTGTCCGGCCATGAGGTGGTATGGAAACTTTCCGGACTGTGCTAGTAGTTGAAAGTACAACGACGACCTGTGGCGCGCTGCCGCTATGAGGAGAGCGGGAGCAGGGCCCCTGCCCTCCGTGGCGCTCCGGGATCGGGCACCCGCGTCCGGTGGGTACCTCAGAGCGGAGGAGGAGATCCCATGCGTGGACGTCCCGGCCTCGCGCCCGTGCTCGAGCAGCGACCGCCGGGCGCGGTGATCCGCGTCCTGCTGATCACCGGCGACCCGCGGGTTGCGGCTCGGCTCGGCGACACGCTCAGCGGCGGTAACTGCGTGGTCGAGCGGGCCGCCGACGCCAGGATCGGCCTGGATCGGGCCCTGTCGAGGGAGTTCGACGTCGTCGTCCTGGACGGACAGCTCCAGTCGGGTCGGGGTCTGGACCTGATGCGGCGGATGCGCCGGGCGCGCGTGCTCACCCCGGTGATCATGCTGACAACGGACGGGCAGGTGCGCGATCGGGTCGGGTGCCTGCAGGCCGGCGCGGACGACTGCGTGGACAGCCTGACCGACGCCGAGGAGTTGCTCGCCCGTCTGCGGGCGTTGCACCGCAGGAGCCCGTACCGCACGGGGACGGTCCACCTGGGCGCGGCGCGGGTCGACGTGACCCGGCGCGTGGTGATCCACGAGGACGGCACCCGGGTCAGGCTGACCGGGCGCGAGTGCGCCGTGATCGCCGTGCTGGGCGCCGAGCCGGGCCGGGTGGTGTCCCGTGCCCGCCTGCACGCGTTGATCTTCCCGGACCGGCAAGCGAAATCCATTGTGGACACATATGTGTACCACCTGCGCCAGAAGCTGGGCCGGGAGGTGGTCACGACCGTGCACAGCGTCGGCTACCGGCTGGGGCACGTCCCGTTCGTCTGAGGCTTGAAGAAGCCATCGCCGCTCGGTACCGCGTGCGGGCGCTACGACGCCCGAGCGGCCAACGCGTACACACTGCAGTGCAAGAATTATCTGGTGAACGGGGACTGTGGGACATCGTCGGCCTCCGGTCAGTCAGTCACCGCCGAGATGAACCGATGCAAACGAGTTGATTCGGCGGTTGTCAACCTCTGGGGACCCGAACATTCCAGCTTCAGGTAAACGGTTTCAGTGGCTTGAACAAACCTAGTTGAACGCGGCCCGCAGGGCGGCGGGGGACTTCCATACCGCCACGTTCGTGAACAGCCGGCTGCCGCCGATGCCGCGGTACAGCTGCACCGCGAGGAGGTTCCCCGTGTCCTTCATGTACTGCGCGTCGGCCGCCCAGGCGGCCAGGACCTCGTCGGTCTTGCCTTCGGGTGCCACGAACGTGTTGATGATGGTGACCGGCCCGGTCTCCACGTTGTGCCGGCCGACGAACGGGGTGGAGTCGTCGAGGTTCTCGAGGGTGAGCATGCTTCCTCTTTCGGGTATTGGGTAGGGACGTCGCGGCCGGGACCCGCGCTACGGGATCAGGACCACTTTTCCGCCCGCGTGGCCGGTTTCGCTCAGCTCGTGCGCCAGACCGGCGTCGGCCAGTCCGAAGGTCGCGGCGATGCGGACGCTGAGCGCGTCGTCCGCGACGAGCTGACATAACGATCACCGGGTTGGTGAGCGACCCGCCGTGCGGGTGCGTGACCTGAGGAGTGTGCCGGCGATCGCCCGGCTGGTGGCTGCGGACGAGGACACCGTGCGGGATGTCATCCATGCCGTTGCGGATGAGCCCGGACCGGGTCATCCTCGGCGAGGTCCCTGCAGCTTGCCCTGGAGTGCACTCCAGGGTTTAGCGTCGAGACTATGAGCATTCGGCTTGGCTACCAGATCCCCAACTTCAGCTACGGGACGCCGGTCACGGACCTGTTCCCCACTGTGATCCGCCAGGTGCGGGAGGCGGAAGATGCCGGCTTCGACGCCGCGTTCGTGATGGATCACTTCTACCAGTTGCCCGGCATCGGCGAGCCGGACGAACCGATGCTGGAGGCGTACTCCGCGCTGAGCGGACTGGCCACCGCCACCTCGCGGATCCAACTGTCCGCGCTTGTCACCGGAAACACCTACCGCAACCCGCCGATGCTGGCCAAGAGCGTCACCACGCTGGACGTGGTCAGTGGCGGACGTGCGGTACTGGGCATCGGCGCAGGCTGGTTCGAACTGGAACACCGGCAGTTCGGCTGGGAGTTCGGCACCTTCACCGACCGGTTTGAACGACTCGACGAGGCGCTGCAGATCATCGAACCGATGCTGCGCGGTCAGCGCCCAACCTTCGACGGCAAGTGGTATTACACCGAGAACGCGATCAACGAGCCCAGGATTCGCGACGACCTGCCGATCATGCTCGGTGGCAGCGGTGAGAAGAAGACCTTCGCACTGGCGGCGCGCTTCGCCCAGCACCTCAACATCATCTGCGACCCGGCAGATCTGCCTCGCAAGCTCGATGCGCTCGACCAGCGATGCGACGAGGCGGGCCGGGACCGGTCCACGTTGGAGACGAGCTTTCTGGGCTTCGTGATGATCGACGAGAACGGCGACCGGGCCAGGGAGCAGCAGCGTGCCTTCCTGCGCAGCCGAGGAATCGACCTCGACGCGCTCGCCGACAAAGAGCGTGCGGCGGTCACGGCTCGCCAGTTCGTCGGTGATCCCGACCAGGTCGCC
This sequence comes from Amycolatopsis sp. NPDC051128, assembly GCF_040682715.1. Lineage (NCBI taxonomy): Bacteria > Bacillati > Actinomycetota > Actinomycetes > Pseudonocardiales > Pseudonocardiaceae > Amycolatopsis > Amycolatopsis sp. NPDC051128. The sequence goes on from NZ_JBFBBN010000031.1 coordinate 17,781, forward strand.
GCAGACCTGAAAGCCAGGGTCCTCGATCCTGGCGTCGATGGCCTGATCATCAACCTGGTCACCAACGGACACCAGCCCGGTGTGGTCGACCTGGCCGGGCGCACCCTGCGCAAGCTGGTCGACTGAGCCCGATGTACTGCCTCCCAACCCAGTGATCAATATTGGTCACCGCACCAGCGCAGTGGCTGCCGGGCGGTGAGGGTTCCGCCGCCGCCCGGCACCTCCTCGCCGTCCCAGGAGGCCAGGATGCGCAGCGCGTCGTGCGAGGGGGTGCCCGGCTCGGCGGTCAGCACGATCATGTCCGGCGCGCCCGGGCCTTCCGCCATGCCGCTGGACCCGTACACCAGGCGGCCGTAGCGCTGCTCCCGCGTGCTTTCGTCGCGGATCGGGGCGGCGACGCCTCATCTGGTGCAGCGCGGAAGACGTCGCCCCGAGGGCACCGACCAAGGCGGACGACAACGGATCGACGGTGACACCCCGCCGCGCGAACTCTCGCGTGGCGGAGGCCGCCGGCGGGAACCGCGTTCGGGGCCGGAACCTGGACGCTCGCACGCCGTGCTCCTACCGTTCACCCTGGGACCGCCGGCATCGCCGCACGAGCGTGCCCGCCGGGAAAGTCCATTCGGGAGGTCGGCACGATGCGAGGGTTCGAGGGTCAGGTCGCGGTGGTCACGGGCGCGGGCTCGGGGATCGGCCGGGCGAGCGCGCTCCGGCTCGCGGCCGGCGGGGCGCACGTCGTCGTCAACGACATTTCGGCGGAAGCCGCCGAGGAGACCTTGACCGAACTGGCCGCCGCCGGTGGGTCGGCGGAGGCCGCGGTCGGTGACGTGCTCGGTGAGGGCTTCATCGACGAGCTGTTCGACAAGGTCGTCGCCGCTCACGGCCGGGTCGACATCGTGCACAACAACGTCGGATTCGGGCGCCGGTCGGCCATTGTGGACGTTACCGACGAGACCTGGGCGCGAGGCATCGACGGCAACCTCGGCGCCACCTTCCGGGGCGTGCGGGCGGCGCTGCGGGTGATGGCCCCGCGGCGCCGGGGTGCGGTGATCAACACGTCGTCGCTCGCCGGGCTGGCGAAGGTGCCGGGTGTGACGCCCTACTACGGCGTGGCGAAAGCCGGTGTCGTCCAGCTGACCCGGGAGGCCGCGGTCGAGGCCGGGGAGTTCGGCGTCCGGGTCAACGCCGTGGTGCCGGGGTCGGTCCGTACCCCATCCCTGGAGGCGTTCTTCGGGTCGGACTTCGACGCGTACGTGCGGCAGCTGCCCTTGCGGCGGATGGTAGAGCCCGGCGACATCGCCAACCTCGTGGCCTTCCTCGCTTCCGACGAAGCCTCGGCCATCACCGGCGTCGCCATCCCGGTCGACTGCGGGCAGAGCGCCGTGATGTACCAGCCGTCGGTCGGCTGACCGCGGAACCCGGAGGGAAGCGGTCCATGCGAACCGGCCTGTACTTCGACATGCGCAATCCCGCGCCCTGGCGCCGGGACCCCGTGCAGCTCTACGGCGAATTCCTCGAATTGTGCGAGGAGGCCGAGCGGCTGGGGCTCGACTCGGTGTGGGTGACCGAGCACCACGGCTTCGACGACGACTACCTGCCGGCCCCGTTGACGCTGCTGGCCGCGGTCGCCGCCCGGACCACCCGGATCCGGCTGGGTACCGGCGTGGTGGTCGCGCCCCTGCACCGGGCGGCCGAGATCGCCGAGCAGGCCGCGGTCGTCGACCTCCTCAGCGGCGGCCGGCTGGACCTCGGGCTCGGCGCCGGGTACCGCCCGACGGAGTTCGAACTGTACGGCGCGTCGATGCGGACCCGCTACGCCGAGAACGACGCGCGGGCCAGGGAAGTGCGTGAGCTGTGGCGGTCGGGCGCCGTGACGCCGGCTCCGGTGCAGCCCCGGCTGCCGATCTGGATGGGTTACCTCGGGCCGAAGGGCGCTCGGCGAGCCGGGTTGCTGGGTGAGCACCTGCTGACGGCGGACGCGCGCAGCTGGGAGCCGTACCGTGCGGCGCTCGCCGAGGCCGGGCACGACCCGGCCGGCGGGCGGATGGCCGGTGGTGTGCAGGCCTGGGTGACCGACGACCCCGAGCGGGACTGGCCGGTGGTTTCCCGGCACCTGGCGGCACAGGTGGACTCCTACGCCCGGCACGCCCGCCAGGGCACCGCGCTGCCACCCGCGCGACCGGTCGATCCCGAGCGGCTCCGCGCCGGGGAACCGCGTACGTCGTTGAACTACTTCTTCTACGGCACCCCGGAGGACGTGGCCGCCCGGATCCTGGACTACACAGCGGGCGCGCCGGTCGAAGCGGTGTACCTCTGGGCGGGCCTCGCGGGCATGGGCCAGGACCTGGTCGCCCGGCACGTCACGACGATCGCGACCCGGCTCGCGCCGCTGCTGCGGGCGGCGGACCCGACGCACGACGCCGGCTGACGCACCCGAACCCGGTTCCCTCCGCACCCTCTCCGCCGCGCCCGATCGGCGGGCTACCGTCGGGACATGGCGGAGTACGAGGCGGCGACGGCGCGGCCGGCCGGCGAATCCCTGGCCGGCCGGGTCGCGCTCGTCACCGGCGCGGGCCGGGGACTCGGCCGGGCGCACGCCTTGGCGCTCGCTTCGGCGGGCGCGGCGGTGGTCGTCAACGACCTCTCCGTTTCGGTCGACGGGACCGCGGCCGAGGACGGCGATTCCGCCGCGCGGACGGTGGCTGCGATCGTCGCGGCGGGCGGGACGGCCGTTGCCGACCGGTCCGACGTCTCCCATTTCAGCGGAGCCGAGGCGGCCGTGCGGTGCGCGCTCGGGACCTTCGGCGGACTGGACATCCTCGTCAACAACGCGGGCATCCTCACCGGCGCCGGGGTGGGTGAACTGTCCCAACAGGAACTGGAGCGCTGCCTCGCGGTCAACGTGATCGGCAGCGCCGGGACCGTCCGCGCGGCCTTCGAGCACATGCGCGGCCGGCGCCACGGCCGCGTGGTCAACACGATCTCCGAGGCGGGCCTGCGGACGGGCTGCCACGCCGGCGTCGCGTACGCGGCGGCGAAGGCGGCGTTGTGGGGGCTGACGATGGCGTTGTCCGACGAGGCCGCGCCGCACGGCATCACGGTGAACGCCGTGTCACCGGGCGCGCGCACCCGCATGTCGCAGGATCACTTGGACCGCGCCGGCGGTGAGCTGGACCTGGCGCCCGCGCACGTGTCGCGGATCGTCCTGGCGCTGGTCGCCGACTCGGCGGGCGACGTCACGGGCCGGGTGGTGCACGCCGCCGGCGGCGCGGTCCGGGAGTACCGGCTGCGCCGGGAAGCCGACACCCCGCTCACCCGGCGCCTGACCCGCTTGGGCGCGCCGCGTTGAGCACGACAGGAGGACAGTCCATGCCGGACACGACGACGTCACCGGGCACCATCGGCCGGCGGCTGGCGGGGAAGGTCGCCCTGGTCACCGGGGCCGGGCAGGGCGTCGGGCGGGGGACCGCGCTGGCGCTGGCCCGCGAAGGCGCCTGCGTCGCGCTGGCCGGGCGAACGGTCTCGAAGTGCGAGGCGGTGGTGGCCGAGATCGACGCCTTCGGCGGCTCGTCGATCGCGCTGGCCTGCGACGTCACCGACCGGGCCCAGATCGAAGCGGCCATCGACGACACAGCCGGCCGCTTCGGCGGACTCGACGCGCTCGTCAACAACGCCCAGACCTCGGTGCAGCGCTTGCTCGCCGAGACGACGCCCGAAGACGTGGACGTGTGCTGGCGCAGCGGGCCGCTGGCGACGCTCCACGCGATGCAGGCGGCGCTGCCGCTGCTGCGGGCCAGGGGCGGCGGCTCGATCGTGAACTTCGGGTCCAGCACGGCCATCGACGGCAACGTGACTTTCGGTGCGTACGCGATGGCCAAGGAGGCGATTCGCGGGTTGTCGCGGGTGGCGGCGCGCGAATGGGGCCGCTACGGCATCCGCGTGAACGTGGTCGTACCCAATGCGCTCTCTCCCGCCGCCGAGCAGTTCAGCAGGGACGAGCCCGAGCGGTTCCGGAAGGTGACCAAGGCGATGCCCCTGGGTCGCATGGGTGATCCGGAGACCGACATCGGGCGGGCGGTCGTCGCGCTGGTGAGCGACGACCTCGCGTACCTGACCGGTGACACGCTGATGCTGACGGGAGGCGCGTGATGGCCGGGACGATCGAGCAGCGGCTGGCCCGGGTCGAAGCGCGGCTGGACATCGGGCAGCTCCCGATCCGGTACGCCCTGGCCGTGGACCAGCGGGACCTCGACGCCTGGGTCGCGCTGTTCGTGCCCGACGTCGACATGGGTCGCCGGGGCACGGGGCGGCCGGCGCTGCGCGACTACATCGAGCCGCGGTTGCGCTGGTTCTACCGCTCGGTGCACCTGCTGGCCGGGCACCGGATCGACCTCGGCCCCGACGGGCCGGACGGGGCGCCCGCCACGGCCACCGGGCAGGTGTACTGCCGGGCCGAGCACGAGGTCGGCGACCGGTGGATCGTGATGGCGATCCGGTACGACGACGTCTACCGGCGGGTCGACGGCGAGTGGTTGTTCGAGCGACGTCGTGAGCGCCATTGGTACGCCGCGGACCTGGCCGAGCACCCGCAGGCCGTGGGGTTCGACAGCTGGGGGACCGGTGGTCCGCCGGCGTTGCCCGGCGCGGACCCGGCCTGGCACGGCTTCTGGGCCGGGGTGCCGGACGCGCCGTCCGGCCGTCCGGTGACCGGCTGACCGCTGTGCCGGCCGGACACCGATCGGCGCGGGTGCGTCAGGACAGGGCGCGCAGGGTGCGCTCTTCGCCGGCGTCGGACGCCGGGCGCAGGGCCCGCAGCACGAAGTCCAGTGCGGTGTGCAGGGCCTGCTCTTCGGACATGCCGAGCCGGCCGTTCAGGCCGTCGGCGAACAGCCCGCGCACCAGGTGCCGCACCATCGCGGCGTCGGCGACCGGGTCGCCGGCCCGGAACACCCGGTCCGCCATGCCGCCGCGGAGCACCTCCACGAGCCGCCTGCCCGTCACGTCGTAGAGCCGGTGCACCTCTTCGGGGAGTTCTTCGAGCAGTCCCGCGTCGAGGAACAGCCGGGCGCGTTCCGCGAGCTCCCGCCGGTAGACCGTGCGGACGTTGAACCTCAGCCAGGCCCGCAACCGGTCTTCGGCCGAGTCCGCTTCGGCGATCCGCTTCGCGAGCGTGCGGTCCGCGCGCGCGGTCTCGTCGGCCAGCAGCGCCAGCAGCAGGTGCGCCTTGCTGGGGAAGGACCGGTAGAAGGTGCTGGCGGACGTATTGGACGCGGTCAGCACCTGGCGTATCTTCAGCGAACGGAAGTGTGACCGCTCGAGCACCGCCCACGCCGCGCGCAGGATGTGCGCGGCCTCGGTCTCCTGGGGCGAGTCCGCACCGGACGGTACCGGGGTCATCGCCGGCACGAGGTGCGGCGCGTGGGGACCTTCGACGACGGCAAGCTGCGTCATCGCACCTCCGCTCGGCCGGGCGTCTCCTGAGACGAGAGCGTCTCTAATAGTTAAATAAATTACACTATGGCGACGGGACTTCCAAGCGTCGAACCAGGCACTTGATCTCCACGAATCGCGCGATGTCGTCGGACGCCAACCGGGAACGCCGTTCTCTGGGCCTGCCGGGGCGGGGAGGTTACGGTCGTGACCCAAATCTCTTAATCTTCTAACTCTTTGGTCAAGGGCGATCGATGGAGGTACCCACCGTGGCCGACACGCAGCCCACAGTGCTCGAACCGACTGTGGCCCCCGGCGAGCAGCGCCGTTACCTCGAGCCCGACCTCGAAACCATGCCCCGCGCGGAACTGGAGGAGATCCAGCAGCGACGTCTCCTCGAGCTGGTGCCGGAGGCGTACGAGCGGTCGGCCTTCTACCGCGAGCTGTGGTCCGCCGCCGGGGTCGATCCGGGTGAAGTCCGCTCGCTGGCCGACTTCCGCCGGCTGGTGCCGACGTTCACCAAAAAGGACGTCCAGGCCTACCGGGACCGCACCGGCGACCCGTTCGGCGGCATGCTCCTGACGCCGACGGCCGAGCTGACGTCGATCATGTCCACCTCGGGCACCACCAGCGATCCCGAGCTGATCCCGGAGATCTGGGACGCCTACCCGCCGCTGCAGCTGTGTTCGGCCCGCGATCTCTGGGAGATCGGGCTGCGCCCGGGTGACAAGGTGCTGGTGTCGGCGGGTTCGTTCCGCGGCTTCTACGACACCTTCTACCACGGTATGGGCCTGGTCCCGATCTTCGTCGACACGTGGATCGGCAAGGGCGAGGAGATCGTCCAGGCGCTGCTGCGGTTCCGGCCCGCCTACCTGCAGCTGATGATGCCGACCGTGCTCGAGCTCGAACGGCTGGAAAGCACCTACGACATTCGCGACGCACTGTCGTCCCTCAAAGGCGCCTCCTTCGCCGGGCAGCCGCTCGGGCGGGCGCTCGCCGCGAAGGTCCGCGACGACTGGGGCGTCGAAATGTTCACCTACAGCAGCGCGGGTGACACCGGGACGTGCTGGGAGTGCCGGGAACACGACGGCTACCACCTCTGGGAGGACCTGGTGCTGGCCGAGAGCCTCGACCCGGCCGATGACGTGGCGACCGCCGAAGGCACGGTCGGCGAGCTGGTGGCCACCGACCTGGACAACCGCGCGGCACCCCTGATCCGGTACCGCAGCGGCGATCTCGTCCGGCTCAGCAGACAGCGGTGCGGGTGCGGGCGCACCCACGCCCGCCAGTGGGTGGTGGGCCGGTGCGGCGAGGAGACGACGGTCGCCGGCACCCCGGTGGTGCTCGGCGAGGTCTGGGCCGCCGTCGAATCCCTTCCCGAGACGCAGGACGGCATGTTCCAGATCATCCGCGAATCGGCCACTGTGGACCGGTTGCGGCTGCGGGTCGGCTACGAGCCGGCCCGGACCGCCGACGTGGCCGAGCTGAGCGCCCGGTTGCGGCTCGCGGTGCTGGACCGGGTCGGTGTCGAGCCCGACCTGGACCTGGTCACCGTCGACGACCTGCTCACGCGCAGCTCCAGCGTGGCCAAGTTCCCGCGGGTGGTGCGGGCATGAGCAGGGCGAGCATGGCCGCGGCGCTGGGGGGACCGGTGTCCCCGCTGTTCGGTATCGGGCTGTACCTCGATGGCGACCGGCAGGTCCCGTTCGACATCGGGTGGGCGGAATTCGCCCGCGACGTGCGGTGGGCGCACCGGGTGCTGGCGGTCTGGGGCATCGGCGAAGCCGACCACGTGCTCATCAGCACGCCCAACTTCGAGGGGCCGTGGGCCAGCCCGCTGGTGCGCGCCCTGCGGGACCGCCGGGTCGTTCACAGCAACGCGGAACCGTACGGCTGGGACGTGCGGCGGTCCACGACCTTCCTCCGGTTGCTGTCGTTCCGTGCGTTCGTCGGCATGTCCGAGGAAACGGCCGCCGGACTGCTGCAGCAGGACGACTGCGCCGAGGCGCTGGCCGCGCTGGCGCCGATCTGGGCCCGGCCGGCGGCGATCCGCCCGCTGCGTGACGCGGGTCTGGACCCGGCCGTCTTCGCGATGCTCGGACCCGCGCTCGGACTGGAATGCCCGCAACGGTCCGGGGCGCACGTCGATCCCGCCGAGTGGCGGCTGGCGGAAGGTCCTGACGGCGTCACCCTGAGCACCGTGGGCGACCGCGCACACGTTGTGCGTGACCTCGTGGTCGGCCGGACCGCTGCTCTCGAACACACCCCGTGTCCCTGCGGACTGCCCGGGCCGCGCATCCGGCTCGGCTGACCCCGTCCGGCTGGGTGATCCCCGGCCGCTGTCCTCCAGCACCGAGCGCGTCCGCGCCGGTGCCGCCCCCGCATACCCGCAAGCCCGAGGAGAACCATCCCATGAACAGAACCCGTTTTCGCGCTCCGAACCGGGCGTGGTGGGCCGCCGGCCTGGCGGCCGTGGCGCTCACGACGACCGCGTGCGGCGCCAGCGGGTCGGCCGCGACCGACACCCACGGCCTCACCGGAACCCCCGTCAAGATCGGCGTCCTGGCCAACGTCAGCGGCCCGACCGGGGCCTCGGAGGCGTCGGCCACCAAGGTGTTCCAGGCCTGGGCCGCGCACACGAACAAGGGCGGTGGCCTCGCCGGGCACCCGGTGCAGGTGGTCGTCAAGGACACCAAGGAGGACGCGCCGACCGCGGTGGCCGCCGCCCGGTCCCTGATCTCCGATCACTCGATCGTGGCCGTGGTGGCGGCGAGCACCAGCACGGACCCCGCGGTGGGCGCCATCCTCGCCGACTCCGGGCTGCCGGTCACCGGGGGCATCGGCTACAACCCGACCGTGTGGGGCAAGCTGAAGAACTGGTTCGGCATCACCACCACTTTCCCGCAGGTGGTCAACATGCAGATCGCCTCGGCCGCACCGGTGGGCGGCAACGCGATCTCGGTGGTGGCGTGCGCGGAGGAACCCGCCTGCGTCGCGGCCGTGCCGCTGTTCGAGGCCGCCGCCAAGGCCGCGGGCAAGACCTACTCGGGCACGATGCAGGTCGCGGCCGCCGCCCCGAACTACACCGCGCAGTGTCTCGACCTGGTCAACCGCAAGGTGGACTTCGTCCAGCTGTCGATTTCCCCCGCGGTCGGCGTGCGGGTCGTCAAGGACTGCCAGGCGCAGGGCTACGCGGGCTACTTCGGGTCGTCGGCCTCGGCGATCTCGCCCACGCTGTACCACGCGCCGAACATCCGGCTGGCCGGTGCGCTCAACGCGTTCCCCTGGTGGGCCGACACGGCACCGGTCAAGGACTACCGGGCCGCGATGTCCGAGGAGGGCGTGGCGGACAGCGACGCCGGCCAGCCCGCGGCGACCGCGATGTGGGCCAGCGGTGAGCTGTTCAAGAAGGCGCTGACGCCGGGCGCGGGCAAGGCGGACGACACCGTCACTCGGCAGGCCGTGCTGGCCGCCTACGGCAAGGTCAAGGGCGAGACGCTGGACGGCCTGCTGCCGCAGCCGATCACCTTCACCGCCGACCAGCCCGCCCCGCCGGTGAACTGCTACTGGCTGTACCAGTACCAGAACGGTGCGTTCGCGGGTTCCGCCCAGCCCACCTGCCCCAGCTAGGAAGGCGCCACCCGTGCTGCAGCTGCTGCCCTTCGTCGTCGCCGGGATCGCCGCCGGGGCGATCTACGGCCTGGCCGGGACCGGCCTGGTGCTGACCTACAAGTCGTCGGGCATCTTCAACTTCGGTCACGGCGCGATCGCCACTGTCGCCGCCTACGCGTTCTACGCGCTGCACACCGAACTCGGTCTGCACTGGACGATCGCGCTGGTCGGCAGCGTGGGAATCGTGGGACCGGCGGTCGGGCTCCTCATGGAGCGCATCGCCGCCCGGCTGGCGCCGCAGCGCATCGCGTTGCAGATCGTGGGCACCGTCGGCATCATCCTGGCGGTGCAGGGCCTGGCGACCCTGCGGTACGGGGCCAACACCATCCAGGTCGACCCGTGGCTGCCGGCCGGGCAGGCGAGCTTCCGCCTGTTCGGCGCGGTGGTCGGCTGGGGGCAGGTCACCATCGTGGCCATCGCCGTCGCCGCGGTGGCCGGGTTGTCGGCGATGTTCCGGTTCGCCCGGATCGGCCTGGCCATGCGCGCCGTCGTCGACGACCCGGACCTGCTGGCGATGCAGGCCACCGATCCGCGGCGGGTGCGGCGGATCGCCTGGGTCATCGGTTCGACCTTCACGGCCCTGTCGGGCGTGCTGGTCATGCCGCTGATCGGGCTGGACGCGGTCGGCCTGACCTTCCTGGTGGTCCAGGCGTTCGGTGCCGCCGCGGTCGGTGCGTTCGGCAACATCCCGCTGACGTTCGCCGGCGGCCTGGTGGTCGGCGTGGCCTCGGCCGTTTCCCAGCACTACGTCCTCGACGTGCCCTGGCTGAGCGGGCTGCCGTCGGCGCTGCCGTTCCTCGTGCTCTTCGTGACGTTGCTGGTGCTGCCCAAGCGCAAGCTGGTTCGTCCGTCCACAGTGGAGAAACGGCCGCCGCCGTCCTACCGTGCGCCCGGCCGCGTGCGGCTGGCCGGCGGTGCGGTCGTCCTGGCGGTCCTGCTCGTCCTGCCGCAGCTGGTCGGTCCCGACAACCTGTCGTACTGGCTCGCGGCCCTGGTCAGTGCGATCATGTTGCTCTCGCTCGGCTTGCTGGTCCGCACCTCGGGCCAGGTGTCGCTGTGCCACGCCGCGTTCGCGGCGATCGGCGCGGTGGCCTTCTCCCAGTTCGCCGTCGACCTCGGCCTGCCCTGGGTGGTCGCGCTCGTGCTGGGCGGCCTCGTGGTGGTCCCGGTCGGCGCGCTGATCGCGCTGCCCGCGATCCGGCTGTCGGGCCTGTTCCTGGCCCTGGCGACGTTCGGCTTCGGCATCCTCGTGCAGCAGCTGCTCTACCACGAGCCGTACATGTTCACGTCGCTGTCCCAGGGCAGGACGATGCCGCGGCCGGACTTCGCGCAGGAGGACGGCGACTTCTACTACGTCGTGCTGGCCGTGCTGGTCGCGGTCGCGGTGCTGCTCGTGCTGATCCAGCGTGGCCGGCTCGGCCGGCTCCTGCAGGGCATGTCGGACTCGCCGACGGCGGTCACTTCGATGGGCCTGAGCACCAGCGTGACCAAGGTGATCGTCTTCTGCGTGTCGGCGTTCCTCGCCGGCATCGCCGGGGCGCTGCTCGGCGTCGCCCGGCTGTTCGCGGTCGGCTCGGACGCGTTCTTCCAGCCGTTCACGTCCCTGCAGCTGGTCGCGCAGCTGACCCTCGCGCCGCTGGCCGAGCCGTGGTTCGCGCTGATCGCGCTGACCAACGTGATCCCCGGCTACGTGCCGGGTGACGGGGTCACCGAGGTACTGGGGACCGTGTTCGGCGTGGCCGCGGTCCTCGTCGCCGTGCGGGGCGGCGGCCCGCCGATGCCCCGGCGGCTGCGTGCCCTGCTCGACCGGCTCGGGGGACGCCGCCGCGGCGTGCCCATCGTGACCGGGGGGCCCGCCCAGCCGGTCGCCGCGGGCAGTGGAGTGTCCGTACGCGGTCTGTCGGTGTCCTTCGGCGGGCTGACCGCGGTCGACGACCTCAGCTTCGACGCGCCGCTCGGCCGGATCACCGGGCTGATCGGTCCCAACGGTGCCGGCAAGACCACGACCTTCAACGCCTGCAGCGGCCTGAACCGGCGGTTCGCCGGCCGGGTGCTGCTGCACGACCGCGATGTCACCCGGATGCCGCCCGCACGGCGAGGGCGCGGCGGCATCGGCCGGACCTTCCAGCGGATGGAGCTCTGCGAAACGCTCACCGTGGCGCAGAACGTGCTGCTGGGCCGCGAATGCGCGCAGGCGGGCTCCGGCGTGCTCGCCCAGCTCGCGGCCCGCCCCGGCGAGTGGCGGGCCGCCGAGGCCGCCGCGTGGTCGGCGATGGAGCTGTGCGGGATCACGCGGCTGGCCGACGAGCAGGCCGGCACGCTCTCCACCGGCCAGCGCCGCCTCGTCGAGCTGGCCCGCTGCCTGGCGGGCCCGTTCGACGTGCTGCTGCTCGACGAGCCGTCGTCCGGCCTGGACCACGACGAGACCGGCCGCTTCGGGGAAATCCTCCAGCGGGTCGTCGAGGAACGGGGTGTTGGCGTGCTCCTCGTCGAGCACGACATCGCCCTGGTGATGCGGATCTGCGCCGACATCTACGTCCTCGACTTCGGGCGGCTGCTCTTCCACGGCACTCCGGCCGAGGTCGCGGCCAGCCCGGCCGTGCAGGCCGCCTACCTCGGCTCGGCGGACACCCTGGCCGAAACGGAGTCCCGATGACCGCGAACAGCACTCTCGACCGCACGACTTTCGTGCCGCCGGCGCTCGAGGTGGACGGCGTGTCGGCGAGCTACGGACAGACCGCCGTCCTGCGCGAGGTCTCCCTGGTGGTGCCGGCCGGCTCGGTCGTCGCGCTGCTCGGTGCGAACGGGGCGGGCAAGACCACGTTGCTGCGCGCGGTGTCCGGCCTGCTGCCGGTGCGGTCCGGGAAGATCCGGATGTCCGGTCGCGACGTCACCGGTGAGCGGCCTCAGCGGCGGTTCGCCCGCGGGTTGTGTCACGTCCCGGAAGGCCGGGGTGTCTTCCGCGGGCTGACCGTCCGGGAGAACCTGGTCCTGCAGGGTCCCGCCCGGCGGGAGAACGAATCCGTCGAACGGGCGGTCGCCGCGTTCCCGATCCTGGGTGAGCGCCTGCGCCAGCAGGCCGGCACGCTCAGCGGCGGTCAGCAGCAGATGCTGGCGATGGCGGCCGCCTACGTGCGGAACCCGGACCTGGTGCTGGTCGACGAGGCGTCACTGGGGCTCGCGCCGCTCGTCGTCGACGAGATCTTCGGATTCCTCCGGCAGCGTGCCGCCGACGGCGCCACGCTGCTGATCGTCGACCAGTTCGCCCGGCGCGCGCTCGCGATGGCGGGCACCGCGTACATCCTGCGGCGCGGCCGGATCGTGCACGGCGGTCCGGCCGCGGAGCTGCTCGATTCGGAGCTGTTCAACTCCTACCTAGGCGTCCACGAAGACTGACCCGTCACTTTCCCTATGAAAGTGATACGGAGGACTGACCTCCACATCACTTTCATAGGGAAAGTGACACGGAAGTCAGTCCGCCGTGGGGAGGGGATCGGGTTCGGCGGGCGTCGCCGGGTCCCACGGCTCGAACAGCGGCGGCCGCTTCTCGAGGAAGCTTTCGACGCCTTCCTTGAAGTCCGGATGGCCGCGCAGGTGTCCCATCCAGAACCGGATCGCCGTCACCCGGGACTCCTCGAGTGACGTCTCCCAGCTCTCGTAGACCTGTCGCTTGATCGTGCCCATGGCGACGGGAGAGCTGGTGGCCGCCAGCGACTTCGCGTACTCCAGGGTCTTCGGCATGAGCTCGTCCGGGGCGAACACCCGGTCCGCCAGCCCCAGTGCGACGGCTTCCTCGCCGAGGACGACCCGGCCCGACAGGAGCAGGTCCAGTGCGCGCGAAGTACCGATCAACCGGGGGAGCGTCCAGGCCAGTCCGTGCTCGGCCATGATGCCCCGCTGGACGAACGCGGTGGTCAGTTTCGCCGTGGCCGAGACGAACCGCAGGTCGCAGTTGAGCGCGGCGATGAGCCCGATTCCGGCGCAGGCCCCGTTGATCGCGGCGATCACCGGCTTCGCGATGGCCGTCGGCGTCGTCATCGGCTGCCGCAGGTGCGGGTTGGTCGAGACGCCGGTGGCCACCTGGTCGGCGAGTGCGGCCGTGTCCATGCCCGGGCAGAAGCTGCGTCCCGCGCCGGTGACCACCACGACCCGGACGTCCGGGTCGGCCTCGGCGGCGCGGAGCAGGTCGTAGTAGCGGTTCTCCAGCTCGACCGACCACGCGTTGTGCCGTTCGGGCCGGTTCAGGGTCAGGACCGCGACGCCGTCGGCCACGGTCCGGGTGACGATGTCGCTCATCGGCTGTTCCTGTCCGGTCGGGGTTCCCGTGGCATGCCCAGTGCCGATTCGGCCAGGATGTTCCGCTGCACTTCCGAGGTGCCGGCGTAGATCGTGCCGGACACCGCGTGCAGCCACACCGTTGACCAGGACGCGGTCGAGTTGGGGGCGCCGGGATCGTCGGTGCGGTAGTGGCGCAGCGGGCCGCGGCCGGTCGGCACCATGGCCGCCGGGCCGAGGATGTCCATGGCCAGCTCGGTGACCGCCCGATGGTGCTCGCTCCAGTAGAGCTTCGACACCGATGCTTCGGTGCCGGTCGGCTCGCCGCGCAGCCACCGCGTCAGGACGCGGTTGCCCAGGTGGCGCATGATCTCGGCGCGGCTGTAGCAGCGGGCCAGCCGCTGCCGGACGACCGGGTCACCGTCGACGCCGCGCTCACGCGCCAGCTCGATGAGCCGGTCGATCTCGGCGCGGAACAGGATCGGGTTGGTCGCCGCCTCGTCGCCGCGTTCGAGCCCCAGCAGGCTCATGGCGACCGACCAGCCCTCGCCGACCTCGCCGACGACGTTCGCTTCGGCGGTGCGCACGTCGGTGAAGAAGACCTCGTTGAAGCCGGTGTCGCCGGTGATCATGGTGATCGGGCGGATGTCCACTCCGGACTGATCCAGCGGGACCAGCAGCATCGTGATGCCCCGGTGGCCGCGTGCGCTCGGGTCGGTGCGGGCCAGCAGGAAGATCCAGTCCGCGCTCTGCGCCTGCGACGTCCACACCTTCTGCCCGTTTACGACCCACTCGCCGTCCACCAGTGTGGCCCGGGTGCGCAGGGCCGCCAGGTCGGAGCCGGCGCCGGGCTCGGAAAAGCCCTGGCACCACTTGTCCTCGCCGCTGATGATGCGCGGCAGGAAGTACCGCTTCTGCGCTTCGGTGCCGTACCGGAGCAGCAGGTTGCCGATCATCTTGATGCCGAAAACGTCCTGGGACCCGCTCGCCGGGAGGCCGGCCTTGGCCAGCTCCTCGACGAGCACCACCTGCCGCAGCCGGTCCAGCCCGCCGCCGCCGTACTCGACCGGCCAGGCTGGTGCCAGATAGCCGTGTTCGGCCAGCACCCGGCGCCACTGCTCGACGAAGGCTTTCGCCGCGTCGCTGTCCAGCGCGCCGAGACCGCGCCAGCCTGGCGGAACGTGGGCGGCGATGAACGCACGCACCTCGTCCCGGAACTGCTGCACCTCGGGTGGGTAGCTCAGGTCCACGGCGGCCTCCGTCAATTCGTGGGCTGGGTGAGGGCTCGGCGCAGGACCTTGCCGTTCGGGTTGCGGGGAAGGGCGGCCACGAACTCCCAGTGTTCGGGCACCTTGAAACCGGCCAGCGTCGTCCGCGCGAAGGCGCGTAGTTCGGCAGGGTCCGGCGGGGCGTCGAGGTTTCGCGCCACGACGAACGCCTTCACGGCCTCGCCCACCCGCTCGTCGGGCACGCCGACCACGGCGACGTCCTCGACGTCGTCGTGGCGGGTGAGAGTCTGTTCCACCTCGAGCGGATGGACGTTCTCCCCGCCGCGGATGATCAGGTCGCCCTTCCGGCCGGCCAGGAACACGTAGCCGCGCTCGTCGACCCGGCCGAGGTCGCCCGTGCGCAGCCAGCCGTCGGCGCCGGGGGCGAACAGGTGCGGGCCGCGGGCCCTGACCTCGCCGACGCCGTTCCCGTCCGGCTCGTGCACGACCAGTTCGATCTCCGCGACCGGCCGCCCGACGGAGTTCAGCAGGTCTTCGTCGCCGGCCGCCGCCCGCTGGTGATCCTCCGGGGACAGGCAGGTCAGCGGGGCCCCTTCGGTCTGCCCGAAGAGGTTCACGAAGGCCACTCCGGGCATCGCGGCCAGCGCCCGGCGCAGCGTGCCGGGGTGGATCGGGGACGCGCCGTACTGCAGCAGGCGCAGGGTGGGGAGCGCGAAGGCGTCGGCGCGCAGCAGCGTCTCGATCATCGCCGGCACCGCCTGCGCGTGCGTGACGCCCAGGCGTCCCAGGCTCTGCCAGGCGTCCACCGTGAACCGGGGGAACGCCACGATCCGGGCGCCGGCGGCGAGTGCCACGGCGAAGGCGCCGAGCCCGCCGATGTGGTGGAACGGTGAGCTCGCGCTGTACACGCTCGCGGTGTCCAGCCGGGTCAGCCGTGCGTTGACGACCGAGCGGGCGCCCATCCGATCCTGGCGCACGTCGACCCGGCGCGGCCGTCCGGTCGTTCCCGACGTGTGCAGCACGAACGCGGTCTCGTCCGCCGCGGCGGACAAAGCGGGGGCCTCGGCGCGGGGCAGGTTTCCGACCACCGCCAGCCGACGGCCGCACCGCCGCGCCAGTTCGCCGCCGATCTCGGCCGAACCGGGTTCGCACAGGAGTACCGGGGATTCGAGGTCCGTCAGGCAGTCCGCGAGTTCGGTGACCGTGAGCCGGGGGGACAGGGGGGCGATCGGGCGCCGGGTGGCGGCGCCCGCGACGACCGTCGCCATGGCCTCGGGGCGGGTCGTCATCAGCGCCGGGACGGTACCGCCACGCGGGCAGCCTGCCGCGTCGAGCAGGGCCGCCGCGCCGCCGATCCGCCGGGCGAGCTCGGCCCCGGTCCACCCGGCGCCGGGCTCGCCGGCGGGCACCACCAGCACCCGGTCGCGACCGGCTTCCAGCGCCCGGGCCACGAGGTCGATCCACAGGGGGGTAGCGGCCGTTCGCTGGGTCATCCCTGTCCTCCACACTAATATCGCTCTATTATCTATATCAGTTAACTGTTAGGAGGCCAAGTGAACGAACCGGTGACCGATCGCCTCGTCCTGCTGGCGGACCTGGAGCGGATCGACGGGGACGTCTTCGTCGCGGCGGCTTCCGGCGAGCCGGGCCGGATGTTCGGCGGGGAGGCCGCCGCGCGCGCATTGGCGGCGGCGCAGTGCACGGTGTCGGGCGACCGCGCGGTCCACGTGGCACAGGCGACCTACCTGCGACCCGGGAACCCGGCGGAGCCGTCGTGGATCCGGGTCGACCGGCTGCGTGACGGGCGCGCCTTCTCCCTGCGGCGGGTGGACATCGAGCAGGGCGGCAAGGTGATCTTCACGGCGCTGTTCTCGTTCCACCTCGGCGCCACGGCGTTCGAACACCACGATCCGATGCCCGAGGTCCCGGCGCCCGACGAGCTCGGCGGGCCGGCCGGCTGGCCGGAGGGGCAGGCCGCGTGGCCGTCGTGGCTGGTCGGCGATCCGTCGCTGGACCTGCGGCCGGTGCCGGTGGACGGCGCGGACCCCGCCGGTGCCCGTGCGCTGTGGTACCGAGCGACCGCCCCGGTGCCGGACGATCCCGCGCTGCACGCGTGCCGGTGGCTCTACGCGAGCGATCTGACGCTGGTCGCCTCGATTCGGCTCCCGCACGAGCGCACCGCGCGCAAGACCTGGCTGATGACCTCCCTCAATCACACGGTGTGGTTCCACCGGCCGTTCCGGGTGGACGACTGGCACCTGGTGGTGCAGCGGTCCTCCCGGGCCTGCGACGGCCGCGGGCTCGCGCACGGCCAGGTCTTCACCCGTGACGGTGAGCTCGTGTCCAGTCTGGCACAGGAAGGGCTCGCGTCAGCGCTCCCACAAGGTGTATAAAGAGCTTAATAGGTTAGATGATTATGAGGAGGCTGCACGTGACGGACGACGGGGAAGCCCCACTGCTGGCGGCCGGGTTGACCTGGGACCGGATGACGCCGGGCACGGCCTTCCGGACCTCGGCGCGCACCATCACCGAGACGGACCTGGTCACCTTCGTCGCGCTGGGTGGCTTCACCGAGCCGTTGTTCTACGACGCCGGGCACGCGAAGGCGGGTGGCTATGCGGGCCGGCTGGTCCCGGGCGGGCTGGTCTACATGTTCGCCGAGGGTCTGGTGCTGCAGACGAACGCGCTGCACGGCACCGGCCTCGCACTGGTGCACCTGGACTTCGACATTTCGGAGCCCACCTACGTCGGCGACACGCTGCACGTCGTGGTGCGGACGATCGAGTCGCGTCCGTCCAGCAAGCCGGGACGCGGGGTCGTCACGAGCCGCTGTTCCATCCGGAACCAGCGAGGCGAGGAGGTCGCGGTGTACCGGCCGGTCCGGATCATCCGCGGCGCCGATTTCGCCGAGACGGAGGCGTGAGATGGCCGAGGACGCCGTCCTGGTCACGGCCGACGGTCCGGTCCGGGTGCTGACGCTCAACCGGCCCGGCACGCTCAACGCGTTCGACACCGAGCTGCACCACGCGCTGCCCAGGGTGCTGGCCGAGCTGAGCCTGGACCGCGACGCCCGGGCGGTCGTGCTGACCGGCGCCGGCCGCGCGTTCAGCGCGGGTGGCGACCTGGAGACCTTCGAGCGGCACGCGAACGACCTCGAAGAACGCCGCCGGACGCTGCGCATCGGCCGCCGCCTGTTCGACGAACTGGTCGGCCTGCACCTGCCGGTGGTCGCGGCCGTCAACGGCCCGGCGGTCGGCCTGGGGGCGACCCTGGTCACCGCCTGCGACATGGTCTTCATCGCCGAGCACGCCTTCATCGCCGACCCGCACGTCACGGTGGCGCTGGTCGCCGGGGACGGGGCCGCGGCGACCTGGCCGTTGCACACGAGCCTGTTGCGCGCCAAAGAGTTCCTGCTCACCGGGGACCGCGTGCCCGCCGCGGCCGCCGTCGAGCTGGGGCTCGCCAATCGGGTCGTGCCCGCCGAGTCGCTCATGGCCGACGCGCTCGCGTTCGCCCACCGGCTCGCGGCGCTGCCTCCGCAGGCGGTCCAGGACACCAAGGCCGTGCTCAACCAGTGGGTGCGGCAGGCGGCGGTCTCGGTGCTCGGCTTCGGGCTGGCCGCCGAGAGCCAGTCCCACGACACCGCGGAGTTCCGCGCCGTCCCCGAGGCGTACCGCGCGCGGTCCGTCCGCAATCCCTGAGCCCGGAGGTCGGCCGTGCGTTTCGCGCTGGACAAAGAGCAGGAGGACCTGCGCTCGGTCGTGCGGGAGTTCCTCGCGGACTTCTCGCCGGAGCCGGTCGTGCGGCGGCTCATGGCCGCCGACGCCTCCCATGACAGTCCGATGTGGACGAAGATGTGCGGCGAGCTGGGGCTGGCCGGGCTGGCGGTGCCGGAGGAGTACGGCGGCGCCGGGTTCACCTTCGTCGAACTCGGCATCGTGCTGGAGGAGCTGGGCCGGGCGCTGGCGGTGACGCCGTTCCTCACGTCCGTCGTCATGGCCACGACCCTGCTGCTGGCCTCCGAGGACGAACAGGCGAAACACGACTACCTGCCCGGACTGGCCGACGGGCGGCTGATCGGCACGGTCGCGCTCGCGGAGGATGCCGGGAAATGGACGAGCGAGAGTATCGGGATGCGGGCCGCGCACACCGGCGAAGGCTGGGTGCTCGACGGGCACAAGTCGTTCGTGCTGGACCTGATGAGCGCGGATCTCGTGCTCGTGGTCGCGCGTGCCGGCGACCGCCTCGGGGTGTTCGCCGTCGAACCCGGGGCCGCGGGGCTGGACCGGCAGCCGTTGCCGGTGCTGGACCAGACCCGCAAGCAGGGGCGGTTGACGTGCGTTGCCACTCCCGCCAGGCTGATCGGCGGCTGGGCGGCCGTCGACCGGATGCTGGACCTGACGGCCATCGCCGTGAGCGCGGAGATGCTCGGCGGCGCGCAGCGGACCCTCGAGATGGCCGTGGCCTACGCCGGCGTGCGGCAGCAGTTCGGCAGGCCGATCGGCTCCTTTCAGGCGATCAAGCACAAGTGCGCCACGATGCTGGTGGAGGTCGAGGCGGCCCGTTCGGCGGTCTACTACGCGCTGTGGGCCGCCGCGACCGACGCACCCGGCCTGGCCGCGACGGCCAGCCTCACCAAAGCTTTCTGCTCCGACGCCTACCTGCTCACGGCGGGGGAGAACATCCAGATCCACGGCGGCATCGGCTACACCTGGGAACACCCGGCCCACCTGTACTTCAAGCGGGCGAAGAACACCGCCCTGTTCCTCGGCGACCCGGACTTCCACCGCGAACAGCTCGCCCGCCGCATCGGCATCTGAGCCCTGCCCGAACCCAGGAGGAACCCATGACAGCACACGCGGCGCCCGAGGGCCGGCTGTACATCGACGGCGAGTTCCGCGACGCGGCGGGCGGCGGACGGTTCGAAGTCCTGAACCCGGCCGACGAATCGGTCGTCGGCACCGCGGCCGACGGACAGGCCGGTGACGTCGCCGCGGCGGTCGGGGCCGCGAGGCGGGCCGCCGACGAGACTTCGTGGCCCACCGACCACGCCTTCCGCGAGCACGTCCTGCGCCAGTTGCAGGAGGCGCTGCGCGACGAACGCGCGTCGGCCGCGTCGATCCAGATCGCCGAAGCCGGTACCCCGGTGTCGAACATCGCCGCGCACATCGACGTGATGATCGAGGACATGTCGTTCTTCAACGACCTGATCGGGCGCTTTCCGTGGGAGCGCGGTTTCGGCCCCCACCAGGGTGTCGGACCGCGGAGCGACCGGCGCGTCCGGTACGAGCCGTACGGCGTCGTCGGCGCGATCACGCCGTGGAACGCGCCGTTCATGACCGATCTGTGGAAGATCCAGCACGCGCTGGCCACGGGCAACACGATCGTGCTCAAGACGGCTCCGGACACCCCGCTGACCGGGGCCTTCATCGCCAGGGTCGCGCACGAGCGGACCGACCTGCCGCCCGGCGTGCTGAACGTGGTCAGCTCGCGGGACAAGGCGGCGGCCGGGGAGGCGCTGACCGGTGACCCCCGGGTGGACATGTACCACTTCACCGGTTCGCCGGCGGTGGGACAGCGGATCTACGAGCGCGGCGCCGTCGGCATCCGCAAGGTCTGCCTGGAACTCGGCGGCAAGTCCGCCAACCTCATCCTCGACGACGCCGACCTCGCCATCGCGATGCCGATGACCGTGGGCATGTGCATGTCGAACAGCGGGCAGGGCTGCGCGCTCGCCACCCGGCTGATCGTCCACGCTTCCCGCTACGACGAGGTGCTCGACGCGCTGACCGCCGCGGTCGGGGGACTGCCGTGGGGCGACCCGGCCGATCCGGCCACCTTCGTCGGGCCGATCATCAACGCCGCCCAGCTCGCCCGGATGGAGGGGCTGGTGGACCGGGCTCGCGAAGCCGGCGCGCGGGTCCTCGTCGGCGGCCGCCGTGGCGATTCGCCGACCGGTGGGCGGGGGTTCTGGTACGAGCCGACGGTGGTCGCCGACGTCGACGAGAACGCCGAGCTCGCGCAGACCGAGGTCTTCGGTCCCGTGCTGACCGTGGTGCGCTACGACGGAGGCGACGACGAAGCGGTGCGAGTCGCCAACAACTCCCGCTACGGGCTTTCCGCCTACATCCAGACCCAGGACCCCGAGCGCGCCTTGCGGCTGGCGAACCGCATGAAGGCCGGGACCGTCAACGTCGGTCCGTCGTTCTACCTCTCGCCGGACACGCCGTTCGGCGGCTACGGCATCAGCGGCGTGGGCCGGGAGCACGGCGAGGACGGCTTCCGCGAGTACCTCCAGGCCAAGACCATCGCCACGCCGGCGTGACCCCAGGCTTCCCGGTGCCCTGTCCCGTAGTTCGACGGGACAGGGCACCGGGAGTTCAGCTCGGCTCGGCGCCGATGACGCCGGCCGCCCGCAGGTTCGCGACCTCGTCGTCGGCCAGCCCCCAGTCGCGCAGGGCGGACCCCGAGCCCTCGCCGGGGCGCGGCGGTGGGCCGGCGATCGCGCCCGGGGTGCGCTGCAGGCGTGGTGCCGGGGCGGGCTGCACGACGCCGAACGCCGTCGTGAACACCTCACGGGCCCGGTTGTGCGGGTGGGTGGTCGCCTCGGTCAGGCTCAGCACCGGCGTGACGCAGGCGTCGGTGCCGTCGAACACCTTCTCCCACTCGTCCCGGGTCCGGGAGCGCAGCACCTCGGCGATCACCGACCGCAACGCTTCGCGCTGGGCCGGGTCGTCGCGGTCGGGAACTGTCCGCGGGTCGAGCCCGAGCCGCTCCAGGAACTCCGTGTAGAACTGCGGTTCGGCGGCCGCGACCGCCACGAATCGCCCGTCGGCGGTTTCGTGGACGTCGTAGTGCGGGGAACCGCCGTCGGAGAAGTTCACCCCCACCTCGTCCACCCATCGGTCCTGGGCGAGGAAGCCGTGCAGCATCGCGGTGAGTGAGGCCACGCCGTCGACCATCGCCGCGTCGATCACCTGACCGAGGCCGGAGCGGGACGTCTCCAGCAGGGCGCAGGCGATGCCGAAGGCCAGCACCATTCCGCCGCCACCGAAGTCGGCGACCAGCCCGGGTGGGGTGGCCGGGCGCTGCCCGTGCCGCGCGAACAGGCGCAGGGCGCCGGACAGCGCGAGGTAGTTGAGGTCGTGTCCGGCGGTCGCGGCCAGCGGGCCGTGCTGACCCCAGCCGGTCATCCGGGCGTAGACCAGGCGCGGATTGCGGCGCAGGCACACGTCGGGAGCGAGGCCCAGCCGCTCCATGACGCCGGGCCGGAAGCCCTCGACGAGCACGTCGGCGCGCTCGGCGAGCCGCAGGACCGCGTCCGCGCCACCGGGCGCCTTCAGGTCGACGACCACGGACCGCCGGCCGCGGTTGAGCACGGCCCTGGCCGGATCGCCCGCGAGGGTGGACACCGGGCGGTCGACGCGGAGCACGTCCGCGCCCATGTCGGCCAGCATCATCGCGGTGTAGGGGGCCGGGCCGAGCGCGGCGAGCTCCAGCACCCGGATCCCGCTGAGCGGTCCGGGCATCAGCGCATCCGCTCGATCAGCGTGCCGGTGCCGAGGCCGCCGCCGCAGCACATGGTGACCAGCGCCCGGCGACCTCCGGTGCGCTCCAGTTCGTGCAGCGCCTTGGTGATCAGGATGCCGCCGGTGGCGCCCAGGGGGTGGCCGAGGGCGATCGCGCCGCCGTTGGGGTTGACCCGGTCGAGGTCCACCCCGATTTCGCGCTGCCAGGCCAGCACCACCGAGGCGAACGCCTCGTTGATCTCGACCAGGTCGAGGTCGTCGGTGGTCAGCCCGGTGCGCTCGAGGAGCTTGCGCGTCGCGGGAATCGGCCCGGTCAGCATCAGCTCCGGGTCGCTGCCGACCAGCACGGAGTCCACGATCCGGGCCCGCGGCCGCAGCCCGAGCTGGTCAGCGCGCTCCTCGGTCATCAGGAGGACGGCGGAAGCGCCGTCGGCGATCTGCGACGACGAACCCGCCGTGTGCCGCGCCGGGGCTCGGTCCGGCAGGTTGGGCTTGAGCGTGCCCAGGACGTCGAGGCTGGTCGGGCGCGGGCACTCGTCGGTGTCGAACGTCGTCGCGCCGGCCTTCACCGGGACGATCTGGTCGCGGAACCGGCCCTCGGCGACGGCCTCGGCCGCCCGGTGCTGGGAGAGCGTCGCGAAGGCGTCCAGCTCGGCGCGGTCGAGCTCCCAGCGCTCGGCGATCCGCTCGGCCGCTTCGAACTGCGTGGTGGCCTCCCAGTGCTCGGCGTACCGGCCGCCGCGGCCGTCGCCGAGCGCGGCGATCGAACTCGAGCCCATCGGCACCTGGCTCATCGACTCGACCCCGCAGGCGACGGCGATGTCGCACAGGCCACCGGCGACGAGCCCGTGGGCGAGGGTGTGCGCCTGCTGCGCCGACCCGCACTGGACGGTCACCGTGCTCGCCGGGACCTCCAGTGGCAGCCCCGCGCCCAGCCAGGCGTTGCGAGCGACGTTGCCACTCTGCTGACCGACTTGGCCGACGCACCCGCCGACGACCTGGCCCACCAGCGCCGGGTCCAGCCCGGTCCGGTCGAAGAGGGCGACGAGCACGTCGCCGAGCAACTCCGGGGCGCGGTGTCCGGACAGCGTTCCCCGGCGCTTGCCGACCGCGGACCGGACCGCGTCGACGATGACCACTTCGGTCACGGGTACCTCCTGGGCTCGGCGTTTATCAGGTAGATTGTAGCAATCAGATTAACTATCTAACTGTTAAGCTGGCGACTGTGGCCAGGCTGACTCCGGGAGACAGACGATGATCCAGACGCGCTTCACCGAAGTCTTCGGTGTCCGGCACCCGATCGTGCAGGGCGGGATGCAGTGGGTGGGCACCGCTCCGCTCGTCGCCGCCGTCGCGAACGCCGGCGCGCTGGGCCTGATCACCGCGCTGACCCAGCCGAACCCGGAGGAACTGCTTCGGGAGATCGGCCGCTGCCGCGACCTGACCGATCAGCCGTTCGGCGTCAACCTCACGATCCTGCCGAGCATCAAGCCGCCGCCCTACGCCGAATACCGCGCGGCCATCGTCGAGTCGGGCGTCCGGATCGTGGAGACCGCCGGGTCCAACCCGGCGCCGCACCTGCCGCACTTCCACGAGGCCGGGATCAAGGTGCTGCACAAGTGCACGAGCGTGCGGCACGCGGTCAAGGCGCAGGCGGTCGGCGTCGACGGCGTCAGCATCGACGGCTTCGAGTGCGGCGGGCACCCGGGCGAGGACGACATCCCCGGTCTCGTGCTCGTCCCGGCCACCGTCCGCCGGCTCGACATCCCGGTGATCGCCTCGGGCGGTTTCGCCGACGGACGCGGGCTGGTCGCCGCGCTCGCGCTCGGCGCGGACGGCGTCAACATGGGCACGCGTTTCCTGTGCACGGCCGAGGCGCCGGTGCACGAGCGCGTCAAACAGGCCATTGTGGACGGTGACGAACGCGACACCGAGCTGATCTTCCGCCCGTTGCGCAACACCGCGCGGGTGGCGCGCAACAAGGTCAGCGTCGAGGTCGTGCGGCTGCTGGACGAGGGCGCGCAGTTCGCCGACATCCGCGAGCTGGTCGCCGGGGTGCGCGGCCGCGAGGTGTTCCGCACCGGCGACTTGGACGCCGGGATCTGGACGGCGGGCTGTGCCCAGGGGCTGATCGACGACATCCCCACGGTGGCCGAGCTGGTCGGCCGGATCGTCGACGAGGCCGAAAAGCTGATGGAGGCGGGACTGCCCGCGCTGGTATCGTGATGACGCCGGGCTTCCGCGTCTTCGCCATCCGCTACGCCCATCGCGAAGGCGTGGCGGCCACCGAGGTCTTCCACCACGCCACGTCCGCCGACGAACCGCGGGCGATGGCCTACTACCTCTGGCTGGTCACCGGCCCGGCCGGGGCTTTCCTGGTCGACACGGGTTTCGGGTGCGAGGTGGCCCGCATCCGCGACCGGGAGGACTGCCTGCGCGGGGATCCGCTGGACGCGGTGCGCGCGCTGGGCGTCCAGCCCGAGGAGCTGTCCGACGTGGTCCTCACCCATCTGCACTTCGACCACTGCGGCGAGCTCGGCCGGTTCCCGAGTGCCCGGTTCTGGCTGCAGCGACGGGAAATGGCCTTCTGGACCGGGCCCGGCGCGAGCCGCCCGTCGTTCCGCCGGGTCGTGATGAGCCAGGACCTCACCGACGTGGTCGAGCTGAACCTCGCGGGCCGGGTGCGCTGGGTCGACGGGGACGCCGTGGTGGCGCCCGGGCTGTCCCTGCACCACGTCGGCGGGCACACCGCCGGCATGCAGGTGGTGCGGGTGGACACCGGATCCGGTGTGGTCGTGCTCGCCTCCGATGCCGCCCACTACTACGACAACCTTGAAACCGACCGGCCGTATTCGGCCCTGGAGTCGGTGAGCGGCGCCCACGCCGCGTTCGACCGGCTGCGCGAGCTGGCGGGCCCGGCGGGCGACATCGTGCCCGGCCACGACCCCGCGGTCATGTCGCGCTACCCGGCGGCGGGCCCCGGCCTGGCCGAGGTGGCGGTCGAACTGACGGCGCCGAAAATCGAGAGCGAGGAACTGTCATGATCCGCACAGCGGTGATCGGCCTGGGTGCCATGGGCGGGGCGGTGGCGGAAAGGCTGTTGTCCCAAGGGTTTCCGACGCTGGTTCACGACATCGACCCGGCCGCCGTCGCCCGGCTCGTCGAACTGGGCGCCACCGCCTGCGTGCCGGCGGACGCGGGTGGCGCGGACGTGATCGTCACCAGCCTGCCCAACGACCGGATCGTCCGCGACGCGGTGATCGGCAGCGGCGTCCTGAAGAACTGGGCGGGCCGCGTCCTGGTCGAGCTGAGTACGACCCTGCCCGAGACGGTGCGGGCGGTCGCCGAAGCGGCCCGGCCGCACCAGGTGGCGGTCGTCGACTGCCCGGTCAGCGGCGGCCCGGGCGAAGCGCTCGCGGGCAAGCTCGTCCAGCTCGTCGGGGCCGACGAGGACGCGCTGGAACGCGCCCGGCCGGTGCTGGCGGTCCTCGGCACGATCGAGCACGTCGGCGCGGTCGGCCACGGCAAGACGGTGAAGCTGCTCAACAACCTGATGGCCATGGGCAGCATCGTGGTCGCCGCGGAGGCGTTCACCCTCGGCGTGCGGCTCGGCCTGGACCGCCACGAGCTGTTCGACGTGCTCAGCCGCTCGGGCGGGCGCTCGTTCCACTTCCTCAAGCGCTGGCCCTACGCGCTGGCCGACGACTACCACGCCCGGTTCGCGGTGGCGCTGGGGGAGAAGGACATCCGGCTCGGGCTGGAACTGGGCCACGAAAGCGGCTACGTCATGCCGGTGACCGGCATCGTGCACCAGATCTTCGAGATGGCCAGGGCCAAGGGCCTCGGCAACGAGGACGTCGTCGCCGTGCTCAAGGTCTACCAGGAGTGGGCCGGGCTGTGAGCCCGGGCAGTTAAGGATTCCTCTGCCGCGCAAGCGGTCAGCGGAACCGCCGTGAATGTCGCATTGAGGGACTCTATGTCCCTCAATGCGACATTCACGGCCTTGGGCGAGCACCTGAAACCGGGCCAATCGGGCAGCTTGACAGGCTCGCTGCCGCAGCCAACTGCCCGGCCTTGGTCATTCGCGACACCAGGCCGAGTGGTGAGGCCGCCCGGATGCGGCGGAAGCGACTTTGCCGGAACCCTGAGGGGTCAGCTGCGGCTCACGTACTTGAGCCGCTGGAACCCGCCGAGGCCTTCGGCCCCGCCCTCCGTGCCGACGCCGCTGAGGTGGAACCCGCCGAACGGGGTTTCCGGCAGGGACGGCCGCCAGCTGTTGACCGCCACCGACCCGGCTTCCAGCTCACGCGCGATGTGCGCGGCGGCGCGCGAGTCGCCGGTCCAGGCGTAGGACGCCAGGCCGAACGGCAGCCGGTTCGCCTCCGCCAGTGCCTCGTCCAGGTCGTCGAACGGCGTCACCGTCTTCAGCGGACCGAACGGCTCGACGGTGCCGGCGAGCGAGTCCGGCGGCACCGACGTCAGTACGGCCGGGGCGAAGAACCACCCGGTGTCGCCGATCCGCTCGCCACCGGTCTCGACGACGGCGCCGCGGGCACGGGCGTCGGCCGTCATCTCGGTCAGCGCCCGCAGCCGCCGCTCGGTGGCGACCGGTCCCATGTGGACACCGTCGGCGCGCCCGTCGCCGACCTTGCGGCCGCGGACCGCGTCGACGAAGGCGGCCAGGAACCGGTCGTGCACGTCGGCGTGGACGAGAAACCGGGTGGGGGAGGTGCAGACCTGGCCGGAGTTTCGGTAGCACGCCGGCACCGCCGAGCGCGCGACCGACTCGACGTCGGCGTCCGCGAGCACCAGGACCGGCGCGTGCCCGCCGAGTTCCATGGTCATCCGGGTCATCGACGGCGCGCCCAGCGCCCGGAGCTCGGCGCCGACCGCGGTGGATCCGGTGAAGGTGACCGCTCGCACGACCGGCGAGGTCACCAGGTGACGCCCGATCATCGGCGGGTCGCCGAAGACGACGTTGAGGACGCCATCGGGCAGCCCGGCCTCCCGCAGGGCCGCGGCCATCATCAGTGCCGCCGTCGGGGTTTCCTCGGCCGGTTTCAGGATCATCGAGCAGCCGGCGGCGAGCGCTCCGCCGATCTTGCGTGCCGGTGTCACGGCCGGCGCGTTCCACGGCGCGAACGCGGCGACCACGCCGACCGGTTCGACCACGGTGTGCTGCAGGGTCTCCGGATCCCGGGCCGGGATGACCCGGCCGTACGACCGGCGGGCCTCCTCGGCCGCCCATTCGAGGTGCTCGGCGGCCAGGAGAACCTCGGCGCGCGACTCGGTCAGCGGCTTGCCCAGTTCGAGGGTGATGACCATGGCCAGGTCCCCGGCCCGGGCGCGGATGAGCCGCGCGCCCTCGCGCAGCACGCGGCCGCGCTCGACCGGGGACGTCCGGCGCCAGCCGGGGAAGGCCCGGCGTGCGGCGTCCAGCGCCTCGTCGAGGTCCGCGGCGGTGGCGACCGGCAGTTCGGTGAGCGTCTCGCCGGTCGCCGGGTTCTCGACCGGGCGGGTTTCCGTCCCGGAACCCCGCGTCCAGCGGCCGTCGACGAGCATCCGGGGCTCGGGGTGGGAGATCACTCTGCTTCTCCGTTCGTCGGCACCTCGCGCAGCCGGACGACGGCGTCGAGCGCGACGACGCCTTCGCCGTCCGGGCGGACGAGCACGGGGTTGAGTTCGGCTTCGACGACGTCACCGCGCGCGGCCAGCTCCGACACGGCGACGACCAGCCGGGCCAGCGCCTCGAGGTCGCCGGGCTGCGCACCGCGATGGCCTCGCAGGGCCGCGATGCCCTTCACCTCGCCGAGCATGCGGTGCGCGGTGGCGAGGTCGACCGGGGCCGGGCTGAGGCTGCGGTCGGCGTAGATCTCCGTGAGCACGCCACCGGCGGCGACCAGCACGAGCGGGCCCGCGTCCGGGTCGATCCGGTAGCCGACGAGCACCTCGCCGACGCCCGATTCCATCGACTGCACCAGCACCTCCGAGATCTCGACCCCGCCTCGCGTGGCCACGTCGGCGCGGATCCGGCGAGCCGCGTCGCGGACCTCCTCGGCTGTCCGCACGTTCAGCACCACACCGCCGACGTCGCTCTTGTGCCCGAGCGCGGGGGACAGCGCCTTGACCACGACCGGGAACCGCAGGCCCGGATCGGCGCCGAGGTCGTCGATGGGAATCACCCGGTGGGGCGCGGCTTCGACGCCCGAGGCGGCCAGCAGGGCGTACGACGCCGCCTCGTCGAGCGGGCGACCGGCGCCGGGCTCACCGGGCATGGGCGGTGACACGCTGCGTGGTGCTCGTCGTGCGAGTGCCGCGGCGATCGCGTCGGCACACGATTCCGGCGTGCGGAATGCGGGAACACCGGCGTCGGCGAGCATGGTCAGCGCCTCCGGCGCGTGCGGCACGAGGAACGCCGCCAGCCGCTCCCGGTGGGCGCGGTCGACGATCGGGCGGACCGCGACCTCGGGCTCGAACCGGGCCGAGGACCCGACCACGGCGACGACGAGGTCGAACTCGCCGCAGGACAGCAGCACGTCCAAGGCCGCGGACATCACCTCGTACCGGGTGCCCGCCAGGGTGAGGTCGACGATGACGCCCGGAGCGGCCGGCGCGCCGGCCGCGGCGAGCCGGGCGAGCGTGGCCGGCGTGGGTCCCGCCACTTCGACGCCCAGCACGCCCAGCTGGTCGACGACCATCGCGGCGCCCCCGCCGGTGGTCGTGACCACGCCGACCCGCCGGGTCGTGCCGGTGTCCACCGGGGTCCTGGCGAGCAGGGGGAGGCCTTCGAGCAGGCCGTCGAGGGTGTGCGCGCGGGCGATCCCGCAGTCGGCGAGGAAGGCCGCGGCCACGTCGTCCTCGCCCGCCAGGGAGCCGGTGTGGGACACGGCCAGCTCCGCGGCGGCCCGGGAGCGGCCCAGCTTGTAGGCCAGCACCGGCTTCCCGTGCGCCGCGGCCTCGCGGGCGAAGGTGCGCAGGCTGTCCGCGTGCCGCAGGTTCTCCAGGAACAGCAGGAACCCGGTGACGTCGGGGTCGGCCACGGCGGCGCCGCAGATCTCGCCGATCCCGAGGTCGGCTTCGCCGCCGACCGACACCAGGTGGGAGCAGGCGGCACCGCGGGACAGCAGCGCGCCGATGAGGCTGCCGGAGTGCGAGGCGACGAAGATCCCGCCGGGCTTCAGGTCCGGGTCGGCGAACGCGGCGTTGGCGGTGAGCGTCAGGCCGGTGCGGGTGTTGACCAGGCCGAGGCTGCTCGGCCCGACGACGCGGGTGCCGGATTCCCGGGCCATGGCGACGAGTTCCCGCTGCCGCGCGGCGCCGTCCGGCCCGGCTTCGGCGAAGCCGCCGGACAGGACGGTCACCACCGGCACGCCGAGGTTGCCGCACTGCCTCACGGCGTCGAGGGTGGCCGCGGCCGGGGTCATCAGGAACGCGTGCTCGGGCACCTCGGGCAGGGCGTCGAGCGACGGGAAGGCGGGCTCTCCGTCGATGACCCCGGCTCGGCTGTTGACCGGGTAGACGGCGCCGGCGAACCCGCTGCGCCGCAGGAAGCGCAGCGGGCGTGACGACGCCTTGGCGGGATCCGTGGAGGCACCGACCAGCGCCACGCTGCGCGGCGTGAACAGGGCGGCGGCGAGATCGGCCGTCACTTCGGGGCTCGTTGGCTGAACCGGCGCCCCAGGACGTCTTCGGCGATCCGGTTGCGCAGGATCTCGAGCGAGCCGCCCGCGATCATCCAGCCCCGCGTGCGACGGAAGCAGTACTCGACCAGGGTCTCCGTGCTGTAGCCCATCGCGCCCATCACCTGCATGGCCTGGTCGGCGGCCTGGAAGCCGGCCTGGTTGGCCGCGAGCTTGGCGACCGAGGTCTCGTAGGCCGACGGCAGGCCATCGTCCGCGTTGGCCGCCGCCCGCTCCAGCAGGAGTTCCGCGCCGTCCAGCGCCACCGCCATGTCGGCGAACTTCCACTGGACGCCCTGGAAGTCGGCGAGCGGGCGGCCGAACTGCTCGCGCTGGAGCACGTGGTCGCGGGCGATGGTGAACGCCAGCCTGCCCAGTGCGAGCGAGCGGGCGGCGTTGCCGAGCCGCTCGACGTTGAATCCGCTGATCTGCTTTTTGAAGCCGCCGGGCCCCAGCAGCACGTTCGCGGCGGGGACGTGGCAGTTCTCGAAGTACAACGGCGCCCACTGCTCGCCGCTCAGGTAGCTCGACGGCTTGCCGATCTCCAGCCCGGGCGTGCCGCGTTCGACGAGCACCGAGCCGATGCCGCCGACACCGGGGCCGAAACGGAGGTAGACGAGGAAGACGTTCGCCTCGACGCTGTGGGTGGACCAGATCTTGGTGCCGTTGACGACGTATCCGCCGCCGTCCGGCTCGGCGCTCGTGGTCAGGTCGGTGACGGCCGAACCCGCCTCGGGTTCGCTCATCGCCAGCCCCAGCAGCGTCGTGCCGGCCAGGAACCCGGGCAGGAAGCGAGCTTTCTGTTCGTCGCCGGCGTACTCGGCGAAGGTCCGGAGCGCTCCGAAGTTGCCTGCCTGCACCACATCGGCGCTCTTCGGGCAGACCAGGCCGATCTCCCGGATGGCCGTCACGGCGTCCAGCAGGGTGGCGCCCTGGCCGCCGTCGCTTTCCGGCACCGTCAGCCCGAGCAGGCCCTGCCGGGCCAGTAACTCCGCGACGTCCCACGGATAGCCGGGCGCGTGTGCTCGTTCGAGCGCTCCGGCGGCCAGCCGGTCGCGGGCGAAGGCCCGGACCGACTCGGCGAACGCCGTCCGCTCGTCGGTGCTGGTCGTCATCGGGAATTCCTCTCGTTCACGTCCGCGAGCCCGGACACGATCGCGGCGATGTCGTCGAAGGCCCACACGGCGGCGGCGACGCCCGCCGCGCGGCCGGCGCCGAGGACGGGGTCGGCGAGCAGCCGGAACTTCGCCGTGAGCTCTTCGTCGGCCAAGGGGCGGCTCGGCTCGCCGCGCGGCTGGCCGACCTCGTGGCACAGCGCGGGCCGCCCGGCGCGGTGCACGGTGACCCGGGCCGGGCGCTCGGCCGGATAGCGGGCGTCGAACTCGGCGCCGGCCACGACCTCGACCCGCGCCGCGAGCGCGGCCACCTCGGCGGACGCCCGATGGGCCGCGTCGAACTGCGCCAGGCCGGCCTGGCCGTCGAGCAGGGTCACCGCCACCGCGTAGGGCAGGCTCATCTGCGCGTCGATGAAGCTACCGAACGTCGTGTGCGCGTGGGCCGCGGCGACCGAGTAGGTCTCGACGCGCACCGCCGTCACCGCGGCGAGGTCGTGTTCCGCCCGCAGGTCCAGCAGCGCGTCGATGGCGCTGTGCAGGTGGCGGCAGCACGGGTGGACCTTGACGTAGGTGTCCCGCAGCGCCCAGCGCTCGCCGAGCCCGTCGAGCAGCTCGGCCGGGCGCCACGCGTCGCGGGCAAAGGCGTGAAAGTAGCCGTTGGCGCCTTCGAGCGCGGTCGCCGGACCGCTGACGCCCAGCCGAGCGAGGTGGGCGGACAGCAGGCCGTCGCGGGCCGCCTTGCCGGCGTGCAGCCGCTTGACCTCGGCGCCGCTGCCCAGGAACTCGAACAGCCCGCCCGAATGCGAAGCCGCGACACCCAGCGCCGAGGCCACGTCGGCCCGGTCGAGGCCGAGCACCACCGACACCCCGGCCGCCGCACCCACCACGCCCGCCAGCGCGGTGTTGTGGAACCCGGCCTCCCGGGTCGCGGGATGGGCGGCGCGGGCGAGGCGGCAGGTCACCTCCACGGCGGTCGCGACGGCGCGGAGCACGGTGCCGGCCGGGGCGCCGGTGCTCTCCGCCGCCGCCAGGACGGCCGGGACCGTCGGCGCGCTCGGGTGCACCGAGCCCGGGGTGTAGCCGTCGTCGATGTCGAGGGCGTGTGCGGCGGTGCCGTTGGCGAGCGCCGCCCCGGCGGCCGAGGCCCGCCCGCCGCCGACGATCGCGGCGTGGTCGCCCGGATACATCGCGGCGACGAGGTCGCGTACCGCGGCTGCCACCGGCGTCGCCGAACCGGCGATCGCGGCCGCGAGGCAGTCCAGCACGAGCCGCCGGACCTGGTGGGCGACCGCGGCGTCCGGCGTCGCCCGTTGCATGCCGTGCACCCACTCGGCGAGCTGTGCCGTCGCGGGAGAACCGTCACGCACTCGGGGCCGCCTTCGACTGGACGTTAATAGTCAATTCATCTAACTATATCCGAGAGGGTGGCAGTGGGGAAGGGTGCCCCGGCGAGGCGCGCGGCACACCGTCTACTGAGGACGGACGCGCACGAGTCCTTCCTGGACCGCGCTGGCCACGTGCCGGCCGGCGCGGTCGAAGAACCGGCCTCGCGCCAGCCCGCGGCCGCCGTCGGCGGTCGGGGAGTCCTGGTCGAACAGCAGCCAGTCGTCCACCCGGAACGGGCGGTGGAACCAGACCGCGTGATCCAGGCTGGCCATGGCGACCTGGCCGCCGTCCGCGCCGAAGGACTCCAGCCGGTGGGCGTAGGTGACGCCGCTCAGCAGGGTCAGGTCGCTCGCGTACGTCAGCAGGCAGGCGTGCAGCAGGGGATCGTCGCCGACGTCGTCGGCCGCCCGCAACCAGACCTGGGTGGCGCGTTCCGGGTCGCGCCCGGCCCGCCAGCCGTGCTCACCGGCGCGGCGCAGGTCGAACGGCAGCATGTTCCCCGGGGTGTCCCGGCCCACGTGCAGGAACGCCTCGTGCGTGGTGGGCAGCGACTCGGGTGGTGGCGCCGCCGGCATCGTGTCCTGGTGGGTCAGACCCGGCTCGTCGGCGTGGAAACTGGCCGACATCGTGAAGATCGTTTCGCCGTGCTGCAGCGCGTCCACCCGGCGGGTGGTGAACGAGCGGCCGTCCCGGATCCGGTGGACCCGGTAGACGATCGGGTCGTCGGGGTGGCCCGGCCGGACGAAATAGCCGTGGAGGCTGTGCACCGGCCGGGCCCGGGCGACGGTCCGCCCCGCCGCCACCAGGGCCTGCCCGGCGACCTGGCCGCCGAACACCCGCAGCGTCGCCGTCCGCGGGCTGCGGCCGCGGAAGAGGTTCTCCCCGAGGTGTTCGAGGTCCAGGATTTCGCCGACCAGCTCGAGCAGGGCGGCGCGCGCGAGGCCGGGGGCCGACGCGGACACGCCGGTCATGGGAGCGATCCGGTGTGCGCACGGGCGAGGCGCAGCCCGTCGGCGCGACTGGGTGCGATCACCTCCCACCGTTCGCACGAGCAGGCGCACACGTAGGAACCGTCGTCCAGGGGAATGACGGACTGGGCCACGCATCGGCCCGATTTCTCCGCCACCTCGTGGAGGAACTCGGTGGGGGAGTCGTACAGGACGTTGTCGTCACTCATCGCGGTGCGCTCCCGGTCAGACCGTGACCGGTGCCGGCAGGGGCGGCACGCCGGGGAACAGCTCGATGAAGGCGCCCGCCGTGATGCGGTGGCGGACCTTCGGGTCCACGCCGTCGAACAGGTGGTGCAGCGTCTCCTGCGTGTGCCCGTAGGTGCCTTCCATGTGGGGGTAGTCGCTGCCCCACATGACGTTTTCGTACCCCATGGCGGTGCACGCGGCGATCGCGGACTCGTCGTGCTGGAAGGAGGCGTACACCTGTGAGTAGATGATTTCCTTCGGCGACCGCTTGAGCTTGGGCCGGACCGCCATCGCGTGCTGGCGGTACCCCTCCTCCATCCGGTCGGCGACGAACGGCACCCAGGTCGCCCCGCCCTCGGACACCAGGACCCGCAGGTCCGGGTGGCGGTCCAGGGCCCCGGAGGCGACGAGCTTCATCACGGCGCGCTGACCGCCGAAGGTTGTCTCGGTGTAGTTCAGCACCGCGCCGCCGGGGCCGCGGTAGATCACCCCGGACGCGCCGCCCTTGGACAGGTCGATCGGGTCGGTGCCGATGTGGAACGCGAGCACCATGTTCGCCCGCTCCGCGGCCGTCCAGAACGGCTCCCAATCGTCCTGGTTGTAGTCCTTCTGCAGCGGGTGCGGCGCGACCGGGAGGTAGACCGCGCGGTAGCCCAGCTCGGCGACGCGTTCCAGCTCGGCCACCGCGTCGCCGATGTCCAGGGTGGACACCTGCGCGGTGGTGACCAGCCGCGGCGAGAAGCCCTCGATCGCGTCCCAGGCCCAGTCGTTGCTGACCCTGAGCGCTTCCCGCAGGACCTCCGGCGTGCGGAACGAGGAGCTCCACATGCCCAGCGACGGGAAGACCAGCTCCGCCCAGACGCCTTCGTTGTCGAGGTCGACCATTCGCTTGGCGAGATCGCGGGCGCCCGGGGCCCGGTGTGTCGCCTCGAGGAACTCCTTGTTGCGTCCCGTCGGCAGCTTGCGGCGGAAGGACATGCCGTCGATGTGCACGGTCTCCCACTCGCCGTCCGGATCCCGCTCGGCGCGCGGGACGAGTTCGGCCAGCCGCGCCGGCAGGTTTTCCCGCCACAGCTCCTCGGGCTCGAGGAAGTGCGAGTCGCCGGAGTTCGCCCAGATCTTCTCCATCGGAATCCTTCTTCCCCTGGGCTGCGTCGCCCGACGAGTGAAAATGACGTTTTCAGTAGATGCCTTGGAAGCCAGGCTGTCAACACCCGGTTCTCCCCGCCTCAGTGGCCGGTGGCCCCGAGGGCGCGCAGCGCGAAGCCGGTCAGCAGTTCGGCGGTCTCGTTCGGGGTGGCCGGTGCGGTCCCGGCGATCTGCTCGTCGAAGGCGTGCTGGATCGCGGCGCGGATCCACCCGGCATCGGACGCCGGCCGCGTCAGCGGGAACGTGCCGTCGGCCCGGCCCCGCTCGAGGAGGCCGGTGAGCTCGCCCTGGACGAGCGCGTGGTAGCGCTGGCGCTCGGCGACGAACCCCTTGGCCCGGGCGATCTCCTCGGAGGACATGATCAGGACTCGCTGACGCCGGCGCGGATCGGCGGTGATTCTCAGCATGGCCTGCACGAAGGCGAGCAGTGCGGCGGCGGGTGGCTCGGCGGAGGCGGCACGGCGCAGGCGGGCGGCCACCCGGTCGGAGTCCTGCCGGAACAGGGCGAGCAGCAGCTCGTCCTTCGAGGTGAAGTGCCGGTAGAACGCGCGGGTGGACAGCTCGGCGGCCCGCAGGACCTCGTTCACCGAGAGGGCGGCGCCACCGGTGGCCACCAGTGCGCGGTACGCGGCGTCCATGAGCCGGTCACGTTCCGATGGCTGCTCCACGCCACCCCTCCCTCGTCGTGTCCTCGCCACAGGGTAGAGCAGGCGCGCGCCGGCCGCCCCGGACGACCTTGACAGGGACCGTTATAGTTCAATTAGCTAACTGAATGTACTGTGGGGCACCGAACGCAACGGCTGAGCAGGCCGGGACGAGGAGTCGGCCGAGATGCGCCGGACCATATTCACCGAAGAGCACGAACTGTTCCGCCGGTCCGCCAGGACGTACTTCGAGAAGGAGTGCGTCCCCTTCGTCGACGAGTGGGAGGCCGACGGCAAGGTCAGCCGGGAGGCCTGGCTGAAGGCCGGCGAGCAGGGACTGCTCGGCTGGGAGGTGCCCGAAGAGTACGGCGGCTCCGGGGTCGGCGACTTCCGGTTCAACGCGATCCTCACTGAGGAGTACTGGGCGAGCGGAGCGGTGGGCATCGGGCTCGGTCTGCAGAACGACGTCATGGCGCCGTACCTGATCACCCTGACGACCCCGGAGCAGCGGCGGCGGTGGCTGCCCGGGTTCTGCTCGGGGGAGATCATCACCGCCATCGCGATCTCCGAGCCTGGCGCCGGCTCCGACGTGCGTGGCCTGCGCACGACCGCCCGCCGGGACGGTGACCACTACGTGCTCAACGGGACGAAGACGTTCATCTCGAGCGGGCTCCTCGCCGATCTGGTCATGGTCGCGTGCAAGACCGATCCGTCGGCCGGGCATCGCGGCATCAGCCTCATCGCTGTCGAAGCGGAGACACCCGGGTTCTCCCGCGGGCGCAAGCTGGACAAGATCGGGCAGCGCTCGGCCGACACCGCGGAACTGATCTTCGACGACGTCCGGGTGCCTGCCGAAAACCTGATCGGCGAGGAGAACAAGGGCTTCTACCACCTGATGCGGAACCTGCC
This sequence comes from Amycolatopsis sp. NPDC051128, assembly GCF_040682715.1. Taxonomy (NCBI): domain Bacteria; kingdom Bacillati; phylum Actinomycetota; class Actinomycetes; order Pseudonocardiales; family Pseudonocardiaceae; genus Amycolatopsis; species Amycolatopsis sp. NPDC051128. The sequence goes on from NZ_JBFBBN010000031.1 coordinate 53,994, forward strand.
GAAGGAGCGGCTCGGCATCGCCGTGCACGCCGTCGCGAGTGCGCAGCGGGCCTACGAGATCACCCTCGCGTACGCGGGCGACCGGGAGGCGTTCGGTCAGCCGATCGGGAAGTTCCAGGTCAACCGGCACGCGCTCGCCGAGATGCGGACCAAGATCGACGTCATGCGCACCTACCTCGACCAGTGCGTCCTCGCCGCGAACGCGGGTGAGCTGACCGCCGAGGAGGCCGCGGGCGCGAAGTGGTGGACCACCGAGACGCAGTGGGAGATCCTCGACCGCTGCCTCCAGCTGCACGGCGGGTACGGCTACGTCAACGAGTACGAGATCGCCCGGCTGTGGCGGGACGCCCGGGTGCAACGGCTGTACGGCGGGACCACCGAGATCATGAAGGACCTGATCGGCCGGTCACTGGGGATGTGACCGCCGGGTCTCCGGGCCCGATCGGCAGGGTCTTTCGGCCTGTTCTCGCGCCGCCGCGCCAACGGCCTTCGCGATCGCCGCCGCCGCAACCGGGCGGCCTTACCACTCGGCTTGGTGTCGCGAATGACTCATTCGGGCAATGCCGGGTAGTTAAGGATTCCTCTGCCGCGCAAGCGGTCAACGGTAGGCCGTGAATGGCCCATTGAGGGACTCTATGTCCCTCAATGGGCCATTCACGGCTGTGGGCGAGCACCTGAAACCGGGCTAATCGGGCCAATCGGGCAGCTTGACCGCTCGCTGCCGCAGCTAACTGCCCGGCCTTGGTCATTCGCGACTTCAGCCGGCGGTCCGGGCCATGTCGGCCCGCCCGGAGCTGTCGGTGGTCTCCGGTAACGTGAAAACCGGGGGACCCCCAGGCCGGGGACCTTTCAGCGGCGCGCCCGCACGGCCGCGGCGAGCTCGTCCAGCAGCGGCGCCGTGTCGTCCCACGCGAGGCACGCGTCCGTGATCGACTGCCCGTACGTCAACTGCTCCGGGTGCCCCAGCGAAAGGTCCTGGCGGCCCGCCGCGAGGAAGCTCTCCATCATCAGCCCGACGATCCCGCGCTCTCCGTTGCCGATACGCGACGCCAGCTCCCGGACCACCGAAGCCTGGCGCACATGGTCCTTCCCGCTGTTGCCGTGGCTCGCGTCGATGATCACCCGCTCCGGCAGGCCCGACTTGGCCAGCCGGGCGAGGGTGTCGGCGACGGTAAGAGCGTCGTAGTTGGGGCCGCCGTTGTGGCCGCGGAGGATCACGTGGCAGTCCGGGTTGCCGGACGTCGTGAGCAGCGCCGCCAGGCCGTCGGTATTGATGCCGGGGAACACGTGGCTCGCCGCGGCCGCGCGGGTCGCGTCGACCGCCACCTGGACGTCGCCCTCGGTGGAGTTCTTGATCCCCACCGGCATCGACAGCGCGCTGCACAGCTGGCGGTGCACCTGGCTGGCCGCGGTCCGGGCGCCGATCGATCCCCACGTGACGATGTCGGCGATGAACTGCGGCGTGATCGGGTCGAGGAACTCGCAACCCACCGGCAGGCCGAGCGCGGAGACGTCGAGCAGCAGCTTCCGCGCCAGCCGCAGGCCCTTGTTGACGGCGAAGGTGCCGTCGAGGTCGGGGTCGTTGATCAGGCCCTTCCAGCCCAGCGTGGTGCGCGGCTTCTCGAAGTACACGCGCATCACGACGTGCAGCTCGCCGCGCAGTTCCTCGGCCTTCGCCGCCAGCCGGCGGGCGTAGTCGAGGGCGGCTTCGGGGTCGTGCACCGAGCACGGGCCGACCACGACGAGCAGCCGGTCGTCGCGGCCTTCGAGGATGTCGACGGTTTCGGCGCGGCCCTGCCGCACGACTTTGGCGACGGCGGCGTCGACCGGATGATCCTCGCGCAGCAGCGCGGGCGAAATGAGCGGACTGATCGACGTGGTGCGCGCGGCGTCGAGGTCACCGATGGTGGCGGGGCCGGCGGAGAGCGTCATGGCGGGGGTGGTCCTTCCTGGTGGACACCGACCCGCGGGAACTCGCCGAGCCGGTTGGAAATCCGGCTCGGGGTGGTGTCAGCGCAGGTTCACGCCGCCGTGCCCACCCGGGGCCGGCTTCGTAAACCAGTAATAGCGCTGCACGGCGCCAAGGTAGCACACGCCGGCCGCCCGCCGATTCGCAGGTGGTACGGGCTGCACCGATCCAGACGATTGGCGCTACGCTGGCCCTTGGCAAATGTGACTGTCATCTCCAGAAAACACAGACGGAGGCTTCTCATGCGTGTCGGTGTGCTGACCGGCGGCGGCGACTGCCCGGGGCTCAACGCGGTGATCCGCGCGGTGGTGCGTAAGGGCATCGAGGTGCACGGCTGGGACTTCGTGGGCTTCCGCAACGGCTGGAACGGCCCGCTCACCGGCGACAGCCGCCCGCTCGGCCTGAACGACGTCGAGGACATCCTCACCCGCGGCGGCACGATCCTGCGGTCCTCGCGCACCAACCCGTACAAGGTCGAGGGTGGCGTCGACAAGATCAAGAGCGTGCTGGCCGACCAGGGCGTCGACGCGCTGATCGCGATCGGCGGCGAGGACACCCTGGGCGTCGCGAAGCGGCTCACCGACGACGGCGTCGGCGTCGTCGGTGTACCCAAGACCATCGACAACGACCTCGGCGCCACCGACTACACCTTCGGCTTCGACACCGCGGTCTCCATCGCGACCGAGGCGATCGACCGGCTGCACACCACCGCCGAGTCGCACCACCGCGCGCTGGTCGTCGAGGTCATGGGCCGCCACGCCGGCTGGATCGCGCTGCACTCCGGCCTCGCCGGTGGCGCGAGCGTGATCCTGGTGCCGGAGCGGCACTTCAGCGTCGACCAGGTCGTGTCGTGGGTCGAGCGCCGGTTCGAGAAGGAGTTCGCGCCGATCATCGTCGTCGCCGAGGGCGCCCTGCCCGAGGGCGGCGAAGAGCGGCTGCTCACCGGCGAGAAGGACGCCTTCGGGCACGTCCGCCTCGGCGGCATCGGCACCTGGCTCGCCGACGAGATCGCGTCCCGCACCGGCAAGGAGTCCCGCGCGGTGGTCCTGGGCCACGTCCAGCGCGGCGGCACCCCGACGGCGTACGACCGCGTCCTGGCCACCCGCTTCGGCCTCCACGCGGTCGACGCGGTGGCCGACGGCGACTTCGGCGTCATGGTCGCCCTCAAGGGCACGGACATCGTCCGCGTGAAGCTGTCCGAAGCGACGGCCGAGCTGAAGACGGTGCCGGTCGAGCGCTACCAGGAAGCCGAAGTCTTCTTCGGCTGAGCCAAGATCCGTGAATGGCACATTGAGGGACTTCAAGTCCCTCAATGTGCCATTCACGGCTTTCCGGGTCAGGGCCGCTGCCGCACGGCGTCGACGATCCCCTGGCTCACGACCAAGCCGGTCGTTCCGTTGCCGAGGTAGGCGAAGGTCACCGGATCGAACAGGAACTCGTCCTGGTTGCCGATCCCGTGCTCGGTGGTGCTGTTCCAGGTGATCCCGAGCACCGGCCGGCCGGTGGCGTCCTTCGCGTCCGGCCGGGCGACCAGCCCGGGCACCTTCGCCACGGCCTCGTAGAGCGCGGCTCGCGCCGCCGGGCGCAGGTAACCCCCGGCCAGATCGACGACCTCGTTGCCGAGGTCGTGCCGGGTGTCCCCTTCGCCGTAGGTGCTCCGGTGCAGGTAGGCGAGCATGGCGTCGGCGTCGGCCGGCAGGTCGGGGTGGGCCGCCGGGCGGGGCGTGCACCGGCTCGTCGCCGTCCTCCCGCGGCCTTCCCTCTGCACGCGCTTCCCGTCGCGGCAGCCCGCGACCTCGGTTTCGTGGCCGAAGAGGAACTCCAGCCCGTCGTGGGTGCCGTCCGCCGACGCCCACGTCTCGTTCTCCCGGCCGTCCGCGAGGCGCGTCCGGGTGTAGACGAACTGGTCCGGCCGCGGTTCGACGTCCGGCAGGGCGCGGGCCCGCGCGGCGGCGGTGTGCAGGATCCACACCGGATCGGTCGACGGCCGGGGTTCCGGGCCCGGCGAGACCGCGGTGTCGGCCGGAGCGAGGACGACGACGGCGGCGGCCGCCGCGGCGAGCCCGGCCGCGGTGAGGCCGCCCCACATGGCGGGCCGGCGGCGAGCCGGCCGCCGCGCGGTCGTGGCGGCGACCAGTTCGGCCCGCTTCCGGGCCAGGTCGTCGCGGGCGGGGAGCCCGGCCGGTCCGGCGAATTCGCGCAGCAGCTGCATCTCATCCATGGTTCGAGACCTCCTCGGCGAGGGCGTGGCCCAGCTTCGCGCGGACTTTCTTGCGGGCCCGGTTCAAGCGCGACCGGACGGTGCCGACGGGGATGCCCAGCGCCGACGCGACCTCTTCGTAGGCGAGGCCTTCCCACGCGATCAGCAGGAGCACGTCGCGATCTCCCCGGGCGAGTCCGGCCAGCGCGGTGGCGAGCCGGTCGTTCATCGCCTGGGCGGTCACCTGCTCGGCGACGCGCTCCGCGTGACAATCCTGGTCGGCGGGCGGCCCGAGAGCGGCCCGCAGCCGGTACTCGCGCGCCTCCTCGCGCCGTCGCTGCCCGGCGAGGTTGGTGGCGATGCCGTAGAGCCACGGCCGCGCGCTGGGGAACGCCGGGTCGTAGCGATCGCGTCCGCCGAACGCGATCAGGAACGTCTCGCCCATCAGGTCGTCGGCGATCTGGCCGCCGAGCCGCCGGGCGAGGTAGCGATGGATGTGCGGCGCGTGGCGGTCGAAGACCGCGGCGAACCGCTCGGGTTGCCGGAGCGACGCGGTGATGATCTCCGCGTCGTCCCCGCCTGGACCTGGTGAACTCATGAACCGCCTGCCCGTCGTGAGGCCATCTGCTCCTTTGATTGGCGAACCGGGCGATTCGGGTTCACGGGTCAGATGCGGGCCAGCCGGTCCAGGACGCCGACCGCGGCGGCGATGTCGCCGGTGAGGGGACGGTCGTCGACGCTTTCGTCCAGCACCGCCGACGCCGCTTCGAAGGCGTCGCGGACCGGGAGGTCCACCAGGTCCGCCTTCCGCATCCGCAGCGCGCGGACCGCCGCCACCAGCTCGCACCCCAGCACCTGCTGGTAGGCCGCGCACGCCGCCGTCGCCGCGCGGGCCGCCTGCGTCGAGAAGCTCGCGTGGTCTTCGATGCCGCGTGACACCACCGCCGTGCCGAGCGTCGCCGGGAGCGCGGCCTGCCGCAGCTCCGTCAGCGCGTCGTGCGCGACGTACTCCAGGATCATCACCCCGGAGCTGCCCGCCGGGCCCGCCGCGAGGAACGGCCGCAGCCCGGTGAACTCCGGCTCCACGAGGTCGCCCAGCCGCGCCACCGACAGCTCCGCCACCTGGTGCACGGTCGCCCGTGCCTGGTCCAGCGCCGTCGACACGTACGCGGTGTGGAAGTGCGCGTGGTGGTACGCGTCGTTGTGCACGGTCGAGATCATCGGGTTCTCCGTGCTCGCGTTGATCTCCACGGCCAGCACGTCCCGCAGGTAGTGGATCGCGTCCAGCGCCGGGCCCTGGACCTGCGGGAACGCGCGCAACCCGAACGGGTCCTGGATCCGCCGTCCCGGCTTCGGCGTCTGGTGCATGCCCAGCAGCCGCCGCATCTCGGCCGCGCACGCGACCTGGCCCGCGTGCGGGCGCGCTTCGTGCACCGGAGTCGCGTACGCCTCGGGGTTGCCCTCGAGCGCGACGTACGTCAGCGCCGCGACGGCGTGGCTCGCCCGGGTCAGCGTGTCGAGCCGCATCGCCGCGAGGGTCGCTTCGGCGAGCGTCGCGGCATTGCTGCTCATGAAGGCCAGCGCGTCGCCCGCGCGCACTTCCACCGCCGGCACGTGGCCGGTTTCCCACGGCCGCTCGCCGGTGAGCGCCAACGCGGTTTCGGCCAGCGGCGCGAGGTCGCCGGTGCCGATCGCGCCGAGGCGGTGCACCAGCGGCACCGCGCCGGTGCGGACCGCGTCGGCCAGCGCGCCGATCAGCTCGGGACCGATCCCCGACCGGCCGGTCAGGAGCTGGTTGAGCCGGATCAGCATCATCGCCCGCACCTGGCCGGCCGGCATCGGGTCGCCGCTGCCGCCGGCGTGGCTGCGCAGGAGCCGCCGCCCGTGCTCCTTCGAGCTCTCGACGGGGTCGTCCTTGTTGGCCCCGACGCCCGTCGTCCGGCCGTAGACCACCCGTCGCGTGCTCAGTTCTTCGGCGAGCTTCCACGCGTGCTCGGCCGCGCGCGACGCGGCGATCGAGACGTCGATATCCAGCGGTCCCTCGGTGCGGGCCGCGGTCACGACGTCCGCGCACCTGAGGGTTCGACCGTCGACCCGGATCAAGGGCGGCCTCCTTTCGGCTGCCCTCACTATGCGGCTAGGGCGCCGGCGGCTGCCAGGGAGGCATCGGCCAGTCCCAGCGCGGGACGGGTTCGTGCGGGTTCGGCCGGGCGCCCGGCGCCGAGAACACGACGGCCAGCCGGCTGCCCCACTCGACGTAGCCGGCGAAGGCGGCCCGGAACTCCGGGTCGCCGGGCAGGCCGGCCTCGTCGGCGGCGTCGAGCAGCAGGCTCACCCACCGGCGCCGCTGCCGCTCGGTGATGCCGCGGCCGAGGTGGCGGCCGATCATGTGGGCGTGCCCGCCGTGGCTCGCGGAATAGTCGGCCGGCCCGCCGAAGACCTCGCCGAGCCAGACCGCGACGTGCTCGGCGTGGTGCGGGTCCATGCCGCGGAACACGGGCTCGAGCAGCGGGTCGTCGAGGACGTGCCGGTAGAAGATCGTCAGCAGGTTCACCAGCGCGTCGCGGCCGCCGGCCCAGTCGTACAGCGTGGGCGTGGTGGTTTCGTAGCGCTCGGGTTCGCCGTCGGGCGTGAAGCCCTCGACGCCGGCGAAGGGGGCCGGGGCTTTCAGCAGGTACCGGCCGGGGTCGCCCGCGGCGCGCTCGAGCGCGTGCCCGGCGGCGGCCTTCTCGAAGTCCGCTCTCGCGGTTTCTGGCACCGTGTACCGGAGGTATTCGACGATCACCCGGTTCAGGCAACCAGCGGCGGCCCGCCGGGGCAACCACGTACTTTCCGGTGCGTAGGGAGAGCGGGATGAAGCGGTACCACTGCGCGGTCGAGCTGGCCGTCGACCTGATCGGCGGCAAGTGGAAGCCGGTGATCCTGGCCCACCTCAAGGAGGGCGCCCACCGCTACGGCGAGCTGCGGCGCCGGATGCCGGGGGTGAGCGAGAAGATGCTGACCCAGCAGCTGCGCGAGCTGGCGGCGGACGGCGTCGTCCGCCGCGAGGAGTTCGACGGCCGGGTACCGCACGTGGAGTACCACCTGACGGCGGCGGGGGAGGAGCTCCGCCCGGCGCTGACGGCGCTGTACGAGTGGGGCGAGCGCCGCGCGGCCGCCGCGGGCATCACCTTCGAAGCGCCGGCGCCGCCGCGGTGACCGGAGCGCGGCGGCGGGCCCCTCAGGCCGGGTCGGTGGCGTCCAGGCGGCGTTCCAGCGCGTCGAGGCGGTCCGACCAGAACCGGCGGTAGGGGGCGAGCCAGGCGTCGATCTCGACCAGGGGCTCCGGGCGCAGGGCGTAGCAGCGCCGCTGGGCCGCGACGCGCACCGTCACCAGCCCCGCTTCGCGCAGCACCCGGAGGTGCTTGGACACCGCGGGCTGGCTGAGCTCCAGCTCGTCGACGAGCTCGCCGACGGAGCGTTCGCCGTCCCGGAGCAGGTCGAGGATGGTGCGGCGGCGCGGTTCGGCGAGGACGTCGAAGGTCTGCATCACCCTTGAAATGTGCTCCGCTGGGCATATTCCTGTCAAGGAATGTGCCCGCGAACGGCGAGTGGGGCACCGCCGGTGCCCCGCCGGTGCCCCGGATTATCGTCCTTGCCGTGAAGTTCAGCGGATTCGGCGAGTACGCCGTCGACTTCTTCGACGGCCTCGTGGAGGACAACTCCAAGCCCTACTGGGACGACCACCTCGACGTCTACAAGAGCGACGTCCGGGCGCCGATGGAGGCGCTGCTGGCCGAGCTGCTCCCCGAATTCGGCGACGGCTTCGGCGAGGGCAAGGTGTTCCGCCCCTACCGCGACGTCCGGTTCGCCAAGGACAAGACGCCGTACAAGACGCACTGCGGCGCGGTCATCGAGCAGGGCCGCGGCGGCGGCGCCTACTACGTCGAGGTCGGCCCGGACGGCCTGCGCGTCGGCGGCGGCTGCTTCCACCTGGCGTCCGACCAGATCGCCCGGTTCCGGCAGGCCGTCGACACCGAGGTGCACGGCGAGGCGCTGGGCAAGATCCTCGCGAAGCTCGAGCGCGCCGGCTGGGAACTCAAGGGCGACCGGCTGAAGTCGAAGCCGCGCGGCTTCGCCGACGACCACCCGCGCCTCGAGCTGCTGCGCTACCGCTCGGTGTACGCGGTGCGCGGCTGGGAGCCGGACGACGTCCTGCACGAGCGGGGCGCCCTCGACCGGGTGCGGAAGGCGTGGCGGCAGCTGCGCGAGTTCAACGAGTGGGCCCGCGACCGCGTCGGCCCGAGTGACCGGCCGCGTCGTTAGCGTGACGGCGACATCCGGGGCTTCGCCCCGGTCGGGGGCTCCGCCACCCGGACCCCCCGAGGGAACCTGATCGAAGAGGTTCTGAACACTTTTCTTGAACATTCGGGATCGGTACAGACGAACGCGCGGAGAGGGACTACGCTGTGCGAACGTGAGCCGACGCGCGAAGATTGTTTGTACCCTGGGCCCCGCCACTGCCACGCCGGAGAAGATGCGGGCTCTCGTCGACGCCGGAATGGACGTCGCGAGAATGAACTTCAGCCACGGGAGCCACGGCGACCACAAGCAGGTCTACGACCTGATCCGGGCCGCGGCCGCCGAGAGTGGACGTGCGGTCGGCATCCTCGCCGACCTGCAGGGCCCGAAGATCCGCCTGGGCACCTTCGCCGGCGGGCCGGTCGAGTGGCACAACGGCGACATCGTCCGCATCACGGTCGAGGACGTCGCCGGCACCCACGACCGGGTCTCGACCACGTACAAGGGCCTGGCGAAGGACGCCAAGCCCGGCGACCGGCTGCTCGTCGACGACGGCAAGGTCGGCCTGGTCGTGCAGAAGGTCGAAGGCCAGGACGTGGTCTGCGAGGTGACCGAGGGCGGCCCGGTCAGCAACAACAAGGGCGTTTCCCTGCCCGGCATGGACGTCTCGGTGCCCGCGATGTCCGAGAAGGACATCGAAGACCTCGAGTTCGCGCTCGAGCTGGGCGTCGACTTCATCGCCCTGTCGTTCGTGCGCTCGCCGGCCGACATCGACCTGGTCCACCAGGTGATGGACCGGGTCGGCAAGGGCAGGCTGCCGGTCGTCGCCAAGATCGAGAAGCCCGAGGCCGTCTACAACCTCGAGGCCATCGTGCTGGCCTTCGACGCGGTCATGGTCGCCCGCGGCGACCTCGGCGTCGAGCTGCCGCTGGAGCAGGTCCCGCTGGTCCAGAAGCGCGCCATCCAGATCTGCCGCGAGAACGCGAAGCCGGTCATCGTCGCGACGCAGATGCTCGAGTCGATGATCAACAACTCCCGGCCGACCCGCGCCGAGGCCTCCGACGTCGCCAACGCGGTGCTCGACGGCGCCGACGCGCTGATGCTGTCCGGCGAGACCTCGGTCGGCCGGTACGCGATCGAGGTCGTCGAGACGATGGGCCGGATCATCGAGGCGGTCGAGACCGACTCGCCGGTCGTCCCGCCGCTGTCGCACGTCCCGCGCACCAAGCGCGGGGTGATCTCCTACGCCGCCCGCGACATCGGCGAGCGGCTCAACGCGAAGGCCCTGGTCGCCTTCACGCAGTCCGGTGACACCGTGCGCCGCCTGGCCCGGCTGCACACCCGGCTGCCGCTGCTGGCGTTCACCCCCGAGGAGAACGTCCGCAGCCAGCTCTCGATGACCTGGGGCACCACGACCCGGATCGTGCCGAAGGTCGACTCGACCGACCAGATGATCCAGCAGGTCGACCACGCGATGCTCGAGATGGGCAAGTACCAGAAGGGCGATCTCGTCGTCATCGTGGCCGGCTCGCCGCCGGGGACCGTCGGGTCGACCAACCTGATCCGCGTTCACCGGCTCGGTGAAGACGACCACGCTTGAGAGACCGACCGCTTGGTATGGGCATAAGGTCCGGGCATGACTGAATTGGCCAGGACGGCCGCCACCGAACTGGAGATCCCGGGTGGCGGCCAGCCCGTGCTGGACCGACTGATCGCGCTGCTCGACCTGGAGAAGATCGAAGAGAACATCTTCCGCGGCGTCTCGCCCGCCCACTCGCCGGTGCGGGTGTTCGGCGGCCAGGTCGCCGGCCAGGCGCTGGTCGCGGCCGGGCGTACGGTCCCCGAGGAACGCCGGGTCCACTCGCTGCACGCGTACTTCATCCGCGGCGGCGACCCCAGCGTGCCGATCATCTACGAGGTCGACCGGATCCGGGACGGCCGTTCGTTCACCACCCGGCGGGTCGTCGCGATCCAGCACGGCAAGGCGATCTTCTCGCTCTCGGCGTCGTTCCAGACGGACGAACCGGGCATCGAGCACGCCGAAGCGATGCCTGAGGGCGTCCCGGCGCCGGAGACGCTGCCCACGCTCATGGAACGCGCCGACGGCTACGCGATCGGCGCGCACGGCCGGCCGCGGCCGATCGACCTGCGGTACGTCAACGAGCCGCCGTGGATCACCCGCGAAACCGGCGAGCGGCCCGCGCGCAACCAGGTGTGGATGCGCGCCGACGGGAAGCTCCCCGACCAGCAGCTGCTGCACGTCTGCGTGTTGACCTACGCCTCGGACATGACCCTGCTGGACTCGGTGCTCGCGCGCCACGGCGTCTACTGGGACACCGACAAGGTGCTCGGCGCGAGCCTCGACCACGCGCTGTGGTTCCACCGGCCGTTCCGCGCGGACGAGTGGTTCCTCTACGACAGCGCCTCGCCGACCGCGTCCGGCGCCCGCGGCCTGGCCACGGGCCGGTTCTTCGCCGCGGACGGCACGCTCATCGCGACGGTCGTCCAAGAAGGACTCCTGCGCGTCCTCTGACCCGCATCGCGCGCCCGCCGGAAAAATCACCCTCGCGGGCGATGAATAGGCAGAATATCCCTGACCGGAATAGGGCATCCGGGCCGTGAAGAGGCCCGGGACCGATCGGGGGACAGCCCCGGACCTCGTCGTCGAATGACCGGACAGCACACCACGCGATCATCGTCTACCCTGCTCAGAAGCCGGTCGTGGCGCCCGGCGGGTGTGACGATACAAGAGCATTTTGCAAATTGCAGGCCGGCGCCGGAAATCGACGCCTCGTTAATGCCCCACCAGCTCCGCGCCCGGCTGGTTGGATGCTGGAAGCACGCGAACGGCCACGACGCCGTCGACATCCGGAGGTGACGCGATGGCAAGGGGACAGAGCCCCACGGTTCGCCGCCGGAGGCTTTCCGGAGAGCTGCGCCGGCTTCGCGAAGCCGCGGACCTCACCATCGACGAGGTGGGCGAGAAGCTCGAGTGCTCCGCCTCGAAGATCAGCCGCATCGAGACCGGCCACGTCGGGGTCACCCCGCGCGACGCCCGGGACATGCTGGCCCTCTACGGGATCACCGGCGACGAGCAGGAGGCGCTCGTCCAGCTGGCCAGGGAGGCCCGCAAGCGCGGCTGGTGGCACGCCTACAACGAGGTCTTCACCGGCACGTTCGTCGGGCTCGAGGCCGACGCCAGCTCGCTGCGCGCGTTCCAGGCGCTGCTGGTGCCCGGGCTGCTGCAGACCGAGCGGTACGCCCGCGCGGTGATCCGCGCCCTGCGGCCGGACGCCGAGGACGCCGAGATCCGCCGCCGCGTCGCCGCCCGGATGGCCCGGCAGGAGCTCCTGTCCGACACACCGCCACCGGAGTACTGGGCGGTGATGGACGAAGCCGTGCTGCGCCGCGTGGTCGACAGCCCCGAGGTGATGGCCGAGCAGCTCTACCGCATGATCACGGTCGCCGAGAAGCCGAACGTGACCGTCCAGGTCGTGCCGTTCGGCGCCGGCGCGCACCCCGGCATGGAGGGCCCCTTCCTGATCATGGGCTTCCCCGAGCAGGCCGACCCGGACGTCGTCTACGTCGACGACAGCACGTCCAGCGGCCTCTACCTGGAGGAACCCACAGACGTCCGGCGCTACGGGTTGATGTTCGACCATCTGCGCGCGGCCGCACTGAAACCGGACGACTCGGTGAGCCTGATCGCCGAGGCGGCCGGACGGTTCGCCGAGCAGGCGGCCGTACCGGCTCCAGTGCACCATCGGGAACCGAGAACACAGTAAGGAGTGGTGGGGACCATGGAAGACGGACTGTCCGGGGCGCGGTGGCGCAAGAGCAGCCACAGCGGTGGCGGGAACGACTGCGTGGAGGTCGCGTTCGTCGACGGCGGGGCCGCGCTGCGCGACTCGAAGGACCCCGAAGGTGGTGCGTTCCGCCTGCCCGCAGCGGGTTGGCGGGGGCTGCTGGCCGCGGTGCGGACCGGCGGCCCAGCACCCGACTGAGGCGGTTTCGAAGACCCCTTACCCCCGCCGAGCTGGGCTCGGCCGGGAGTAAGGGGTCTTTTCGCGGTCAGGGCCACGTGATCACCCGATGCCTGAGGCACTCCCTCAGGACGAACCTGAGTCTCACCAAACCGGAAGATTCAGGGACAGGGGAACACGATGCACAGCGATCTGCTGCTCGACGCGGTCCGGGCCGAAGCGGCTTACCGGGCCGAGGAACTGCACAAGGCCGGGCGCAGCGCCTGGGCCGGCCGCGCCCGCCGCGCGGCCCGGCACATCCGGGCCTCACGGACCGGCGTCGACGTCCCGGCGCAGGAGCGCCGCGAGGCCGTGCGGGAAACCGCCGGTGTCGGCGAAACCGCCCGGTAGGGCGGGGTGATGGTGGTCATGGCGATAAGCAGTCGGAAACTGTCGGTGGGGTAGGCGAGAATGCTCCTCGTGCCCCGACTCGGCTCCGGAATCCCGCTCGTCGCCCGTACCCACGAGATGCGACGGCTCCGCGCCGCCTTCGCCCGGGCAGAACGGGGCGAGGCCGGCGCGGTGCTGCTTTCGGGGGACGCCGGGGTCGGCAAGACCCGGCTGCTGACCGCGCTCGGCGAGCACGTCGAAAGGTGCGGTGCGCTCGTGCTCACCGGCCGCTGCATCGACGTCCGCGAGGGCGGCCTTCCTTATCTTCCGTTCGCCGAGGCGCTCGCCCCGCTGGGCAGCGCGACGGACCCGGCGGTCGCCGCCGCGGTGCGGGCGCGGCCCGCTCTCGGGCGGCTGCTGCCGCAGGGGCAGGGCTTCGAGGAGCCCCGGACGGCCGAACACCCGCCGATGACCTCGAACGACCGGGAAACCATGGTGCGTCCCCGGCCGGAGCAGGATCTCGGTCAGCTGCAGTTGTTCGACGCGGTACTGGGGGTGCTGACCGAGATCGCCGAGTCGCGGCCCGTGGTGCTCCTGCTGGAGGACCTCCACTGGGCCGACGCCTCGACCCGCAACCTGCTGTCCTTCCTGCTCAGCAGGCTGCGGGCGCAGCGGCTCCTGGTCGTGGGCAGCTACCGGGAGGAGGACGTGCACCGGCGCCACCCGCTGCGCGCCCTGCTCTCGGAGCTGGTCCGGCTGGCCACCGTCGAGCGCGTCGACCTGCTCCCCTTCGGCACCGCCGACGCCCGCAGGTTCGTCGAAGCGCTGGCCGACGAGCCGCTCGCGGCGGACGTCGTGGCGGACATCGTCGCCCGCTCCGAGGGCAACCCGTTCTTCGCCGAGGAACTGCTCGCCACCAAGACCGAGTGCAACGACCTGCCCGCCGGGCTGGCCGAGGTGCTGCTGTCCCGGCTCGAGCGGCTCTCGCCGGACGCCCGCCGGGCGGTCCGGGTGATCTCCGTCGCCAACGAGCCGGTGATGCACGCCGCGCTGGCCGAGATCTCCGGGCTGGGGGAGCTGGAGCTCGACGAGGCCCTGCGCGAAGCCGTCCAGCACCACGTCCTGGTGGTGCTTTCGGACGGCTCGTACACGTTCCGGCACGCGTTGCTGCAGGAAGCGGTGTACGGCGACCTGCTGCCGGGGGAGCGGTCGCGCACGCACGCCGCGTACGCCTCGCGGATCCAGGCGCGGCCGCAGGGCCGCGGCCACGACGCGAAGCTGGCCTACCACTCGATGCAGAGCAGCGACCTGGTCACTGCGCTGCCGGCGCTGCTGCGCGCGATGGACGAGGCCGAGAAGCTCGGTGCGCCCGGGTCGGCGTTGCAGCACGTCGAGCAGGCCATGTCCATCTGGGACGCCGTCCCGGCGGCGGACCGGCCCGAAGGTTTCGACGAACTGCGGCTGCTGCACGAGGCGTCGTACTTCGCCGGCACGTCCGGCGAACCCGAGCGGGCGGCCGCGTTCGCCCGCTCGGCCACCCAGGCGCTCTCCCCGGACATCCCGAACGACCGTGCGGCGAAGGTGTGGCGGCGGCTGGCCGAAGCGCTGCTGGCCCTCGAAGGCACCCTCGACGAAGCGGTCGCGGCCATCGACCGGGCCTGGGACCTGGTCAAGGACACCGAACCCAGCTCGCCGCGCGCGTGGGTGCTGGCCAGCCGGGCCGGCTTCCTCCGGCTGCTCGACCAACCCGAAGCGGCGCTGGACAGCGCGCTCACCGCGGTCGCCGACGCGCAGGCGGTCGGCGCGGCGGGCGCGGAGGCGTCGGCGCTGGTCACCCTGGGCACGCTGGCCGATTCGCGCGGCGACGCGGCCGAGGCGCGCGAGTGGCTGCGCAAGGCCGAGCGGAAGGCACGGGACTCCGGGGCGCTCAACACCGAGATCCGCGCGACCTACTTCCTCGCGTTGAGCTACCACGACCAGGCCGAGTTCACCGAAGCGCTGGAGCACTCTTCGCGCGGCGTCGCGCGGGCGGAAGAAGCCGGGCTGAGCTGGAGCACCTTCGGGCTCGAGCTGCGGGCGGGGCAGCTGGTCCTGCGGTACGTCGCGGGCGACTGGCCGGACGAGAGCGCCGGCCGGGCCGGGCGCGGGGTGTCCAGTGCGGTCGCCGCGCGGATCCAGGCCATCTGGGCGCAGTTCGTCGTGGCCCGTGGCCGGTTCGACGAGGCAGCGAAGCTGATCGCCGGGCTGCGGCAGCACTGGACCGCGGACATGCAGATCCCGCTGTCGGCTGGCGGCGCCGGGATCGAACTGGCGTATTGGCGCGGCGACCACGCCGAGGCGATGCGCCGGGCCGAGGACGCCATCGGCTGGCTGGAGCGGATCGAACCCGGCCTGCTCGCCGGCATCCGGATGGCCGCGCTCGGCGTGTCGGCCGCGGCCGCGCTGGCCGCCGACGCCCGGGGCCGCGGCGACCAGGCCGCGGCCGGCGTCGCGGTGGCGGCGGGCGAGCGGATGCTGGCGCACGGCCGGATGTGCTCGGTCGTCGGGCAGCCGCGATCGGGAGAGCTGGGGCCGGAAGGCCGGGCGTGGCTGCTCCGCCTGGAAGCGGCGGCGTCCTGCCTGTCCGGCCGGGGCGACGCCGGGAAGTGGGCGGCCGCGGCGGAGGCGTTCGGCTACGGCGCCGTGTACGAGCAGGCGATCTGCCGCTGGCACCAAGCCGAAGCCTTGCTGGCCGTGGACGGCGACGCGGGCTCGGCCCTCGAAGCGGCCCACGCGGTGGCGGTCCGGCTCGGCGCGGTCCCGCTGCGCGATGCTGTCCGCGACCTGGCGCACCGCGCCCGGGTCGAGCTGGCGGGCGTGGAACCGGCGGCCCCGGCTCGTGCGGTCGTCGACCCGCTGACCGACCGTGAGCGCGACGTCCTCGAGCGCGTCGCCCTCGGCCGCACGAACCGCCAGGTCGGCGAGGAGCTGTACATCAGCGAGAAGACGGTCAGCGTCCACCTCTCCCGCGTGATGGCGAAACTCGGCGCGAGCCGCCGCGCGGAAGCGGTAGCGATCGCCTACGACCGCGGCCTCCTCACGACCCCCACGGCCGAACACGCGTGATTGGAACCGTAACTCGCGTGATTGAAGCCGTAACTCGCGTGATTGGGGCCGTCACGGCTTCAATCACGCGAGATCCGGCCCGGATCACGCGAGTTACGGGTTCCGTCAGCGGGGGAGGCGGCGGAGGGCCTTGAGGCCGAACGTCATGCCGCGCGCCCACAGCGAGCCCGAGATTCCGCGCGGTGGCCGCAGAGCCAGGCCGCGCTGCAGCGCGATCGACTGGGACTCCGTGTACTTCAGCAGGCCCTCGGCGCCGTTGCGGCGGCCGACGCCGGAGTCCTTCATCCCGCCCATCGGCACGCCGACGCTGCCGAACGTCGCCGCGTAGCCCTCGTTGACGTTGACCGTCCCGGCCTTCAGCCGCGCCGCGACCTCCCAGCCCGCGCGGCCGTTGCGGGACCAGACGCTGGCGTTGAGCCCGAACGGCGTGTCGTTGGCGCGGTCGATGGCCTCGGTGACGTCGGTGTAGCCGTAGATCGACACCACCGGCCCGAACGTCTCTTCCGCGAACGGCACCATGTCCGGGGTGACGCCGGAAAGCACCGTCGGCTCGTAGAAGAGCGGGCCGAGGTCGGGCCGGGCGCGGCCGCCGGTGAGCACCGAGGCGCCCTTCGCGCGGGCGTCCTCCACGTGCGCCGACACCGTGGCGAGCTGCTCCTCCGACGTCAGCGAGCCCATCTGGGCGTGGTAGTCCAGGGCGCCGCCGAGCTTCAAGGCGGCGGTGCGAGCCACGAACGCCCGGGTGAACTCGTCGCGGATGTCCTCGTGGACGTAGATCCGCTCGACCGACACGCACAGCTGCCCGGCCGAGGAGAAGCACGCCGTCACCGCGCCGGTCGCGGCCTTCGCGACGTCGGCGTCGGGCAGCACGATCATCGGGTTCTTGCCGCCGAGTTCGAGGGAGTACGACGTCAGCCGCTTCGCCACCTGCCCGGCCAGTTCCTTGCCGGTCGGCGTGGAGCCGGTGAAGCAGAGGTAGTCGGACTCCTCGACCAGCGCGGTGCCGATCTTCGAGCCGCGGCCGAGCACGATCTGCCAGGTCCCGGCCGGGAGCCCGGCCTCCTCGGCGAGTTCGTGCAGCCACAGCGCGGAGAGCGCGGTCTGGTTGTCCGGCTTCTGCACCACGGCGTTGCCGGCCGCCAGCGCCGGGAAGACGTCCATCGCGGTGAGCGCCAGCGGGTAGTTCCACGGCGAGATGATGCCGACGACGCCCTTGGGGTGCCGGATCTCGCCGGCCCGGGTGAGGCCGGGGATGACGCCGGCGACGCGCCGCGGCGCGAGGACCTTCGCGGCGTGCTTGCCGTAGTAGGCCGCGACCAGTGCGGTGGCGCTGACTTCGTCGAACGCGTCGAGCCGCGCCTTGCCCGCCTCGACCTGGACCAGGTCGAGCACCTCCTGTTGCCGGGCGAGGACCAGGTCGTGCAGGCGGGTGAGGACGCGGGCGCGCTCGGCGGGGGAGCGGTCCGCCCAGGCCCGCTGGGCCGTGCGCGCGCTCGCGAACACCGCGCGGACGTCGGCGTCGGTGGCCTGGGGCAGGATCGCGATCGGCTGTCCGGTGAAGGGGGCGCGCATCCGGATCGGCGCCGAGTCCGCGCCACCCGTCACGCGGGCGACGAGTTGGGCCGCCCGCGCCGAGCCGGGCGCCCCGGCGACGCCGCCGACGGTCGGCGGCAGGGGAGTGGCTTCGACCGTGTTCGCGGGGGTCGTGCTGGTCATGACGTCTCCGTTCCGCGGCGTCCGGAGTCCGCGCGACGCCGCGCAGGGGTTACCGACGAGTACACCATACCGTCGGTACGTCAGATGTCCAGCCTGATGTGAAAATGATTCATGTCTTGGGTGGGTTCAACGGCGGGAGCTGGTAGTTCGGTTCGGTCGGTGACGCCGGTTCCTGTGGCGCCGGAGGCGGCTGGGCCTGCGTCGCGCCGCCGTACGGGTCGGCGGGCTGCTGCGTCGGGAACGGCTGCGATGCCGGGCCGCCGTACGGCTGGGCGGGGAACGGCTGCGACTGCGGCGCCCCGGGCTGGGCCGGGAACGGCTGCGACGGCGGATATTGCTGTGACGGCGGATACTGCTGCGACGCCGGGTACTGCTGTGGCGGAACCGGGTACGGCCGCGACGGCTGCTGGTACGGCCCGCCGTACGGACCCGGCGGCGCCCCGGCCGGGGCGGCCGCCGGCGCCCGACGTCCGGCGAGCACCGCGAACACCAGCGTCACCAGCGCGACGACCCCGCCGCCGAGCAGCACCCAGAACCCCGTCCCGGTCGCGTAGTGCGACTTGAACGTCCCCTCGTCGGACTCGTAGCTCAAGGTCGCCGAGACGTCCATGCCGAGCATCCACACCGCCGCCGTCACGCCGGCCGCGCCGGCCACCAGCGCCGTCCGGGCGCCGGTGCGCACCCGGGCCTTCGCCGAGCGCCGCGTGCCGGCGAACGCCAGCCCGGCCCCGGCCAGCAGCACGACCGAGCCGGCGGCGAGCGGGATCCCGTAGCGGGCGACGTGGGTGTGCTCGTAGAACTTCTTCGCCTCGTCGCCCGGCTCGACGGCAAACGAGCGCGACCAGGCGCTGATCGTCTGGCTGCTTTCCGTCTTGCCGTCCACCACCTGCTCGTACGACGTCTGGGGCAGGAACGACCCGGCCACCACGAGCACCGCGGCGACGGCGCCGAGCATCCCGGCGAGCAGCCGGAAGAGCGCGCCCGGGTCGGCGGGTGGCTGCGTAGGTGGCGGGTTGTAGGCATACGGATACGGGGCTGGTGCGCCGGTGGTCATCGAGGCTCCCCTCTTTCCGGGGGATTGGACCACGAATCCGCCTGCGGGATAAGGGGCAGCGCAGCTCTGGTGCGGACTTCGCCCGGTGTGGTAGTCAGCTCGGCGCGGCGGTGGCGTCCTGGTAGAGCAGGACGGCGATCCGCTTCCACTCCTCCAGGAGCAGCCGGCGCCGGTTCGGGTCGCCGCCGAGTTCGGCGTCCAGCGCCAGCCCGCGGGTGAGGTTCACGGTGAGCCAGAACAGCATCTCGGCGCGCTCGGGGGGCAGTTCCCCGGCGACCTGGGTGACGTGCTCGAGCGTCGCGCGGCCGAGCGCGCGGTCGACCGGGCGGATGGCCGCGCGCAGCTCGGGGTCGGTCCGGGCGGCGACCCACAGCTCGGTGACGGCGGTCGAGAGGGTGCCGGAGTAGCCGGCCCACAGCAGGTCGATCGCCGCGGCGACGCCCGTGCCGCCGCCGGGCAGCTCGTCGAGCGACGTCGCGAGCTGGAGACGCAGCTTCGTCGTCAGGTGCTCGACCGCGGCGGCCATCAGCTCGGCCTTCGCGGTGAAGTGGTGCTGCACCGCGCCCTTCGACACGCCCGCGCGGGCGCAGATCTCCTGCACCGAGGTGCGGGCGTAGCCGACATCCACCAGGCAGTCGATGGTGGCGTCGAGCAGCGCCGTGCGGGTCTGTTCGCGCCGCTGCGCCTGGGTCCGGTGCGTCGTCTCGGTCACCGCGGCCTCCCTGCTTTACCTACAGGCCGGTACGGAGGTACATTCCGGAGAGAACTTACATGCCGAGCGTCATGTTTTCCAGCGGGAGGTCCTGTGCCACTGCGACTGCCGAAGAGCTCGTGGAGCACGACCGAGCTCGAAGACCTCCGCGAGCTCTCGCGGTCGTTCCTGCAGAAGGAGGCCGTCCCGCACCAGGAACGCTGGGCGGCGGAGAAGAAGGTCGACCGCGAACTGTGGACCAAGGCCGGCGACGTCGGCCTGCTCTGTCTCTCGATCCCCGAGGAGTACGGCGGGGGCGGCGGCACGTTCGCCCACGAGGCCGTGCTCTACGAAGAGCAGGCCCGCGCCGGCGACAGCGCGTGGGGCGTCACCGTCCACAACGGAATCGTCGCGCACTACCTGCTCGCCTACGCCTCGGAAGAGAAGAAGCGAGAGTGGCTGCCTAAGCTGGCCAGCGGCGAGCTGGTCGGCGCGATCGCGATGACCGAACCCGGCACCGGATCCGACCTCCAGGGGATCAAGACCCGGGCGGTGCTCGACGGCGACCACTACGTGCTCAACGGCGCGAAGACGTTCATCACCAACGGGTTCCACGCCGGCCTCGTGATCGTCGCGTGCAAGACCGACCCGGACGCGGGCGCCCAGGGCGTCTCGCTGATCGTGGTGGAGACCGACAGCCCGGGCTTCCGCCGCGGCCGTGTGCTCGACAAGGTCGGGATGAAGGGCCAGGACACCGCGGAGCTGTTCTTCGACGACGTGCGCGTGCCCGCCGCCAACCTGCTCGGCGACACCGAAGGCCAGGGCTTCGTCCAGCTGATGCTCCAGCTGCCCCAGGAACGGCTGATCATCGCCGTGACCGCGGTGGCCGGGCTGGAGGCGGCGGTCGACCTCACCCTCGAATACACGAAGGAGCGCACGGCGTTCGGCCGGCCGATCTTCTCCTTCCAGAACACCAAGTTCACCCTCGCCGAGGCGGCCACGGAAGCCGCCGTCGCGCGGGCGTTCCTCGACCAGTGCATCGAACGGCACCTCAAGGGCGAGCTCGACGTGCAGGGCGCGGCGATGGCGAAGCTGTGGACCACCGAGCGGGTCAACAAGGTGATCGACGACTGCGTGCAGCTCTTCGGCGGCTACGGCTACATGACCGAGTACCCGATCGCGCGTGCCTGGGCCGACGTCCGGATTTCCCGGATCTTCGGCGGCACCAGCGAGATCATGAAGGAAATCATCTCCCGCTCGCTCTGAAAGGACCGATCATGAAGGCAGGTCCGCTCAGCGGCCTGAAGGTGGTGGAGCTCGCGGGTCTCGCGCCCGGGCCGTTCGCCGCGATGATCCTCGCCGACCTCGGCGCCGACGTCGTCCGCGTCGATCGCGCGACGCCGGGGAAGGACGTGCTCGGCATCCAGACCGACCCCCTCGCCCGCGGCCGCCGGTCCGTCGGCATCAACACCAAGACGCCCGAAGGCGTCGAACTGGTGCTGAAGCTGTGCGACACCGCCGACGTGCTCATCGAAGGCTTCCGCCCGGGCGTCGCCGAGCGGACCGGGCTCGGCCCGGACGTCGTGCACGCCCGCAACCCGCGGCTGGTCTACGGCCGGATGACCGGCTGGGGCCAGGACGGCCCGCTCGCGCCGGCCGCCGGGCACGACATCAACTACATCGGCATCGCCGGCGCCCTCGAACCGATCGGGCGCGCGGGCGAGCGGCCGGTGCCGCCGCTCAACCTCGTCGGCGACTTCGGCGGCGGCGGGCTCCTGCTCGCCATGGGCATCCTCGCCGCCCTGTACGAACGGAACACCTCGGGTCGCGGTCAGGTCGTCGACGCGTCGATGGTCGACGGCGCCGCACTGCTCACCACGAGCCTGCACGGCATCAAGGCGGCCGGCCTCTGGTCCGGCGAGCGCGGCGAAAACATGCTCGACGGCGGCGCGCCGTTCTACGACACCTACGAGACCGCCGACGGCAAGTACGTCGCGGTAGGCGCGATCGAGCTGCGGTTCTGGGGCGACCTGGTCAAGGTCCTCGAGCTGGATCCGGCCGAGCTGCCACCGCACATCGACAAGACGCAGTGGCCGAGGCTGCGGGAGATCGTGGCGGGGGCGATCGCGAAGCACACCCGCGACGAGCTCGTCGCCCGCGCCGACGGCACCGACGCGTGCCTGACGCCGGTGCTGTCGCCCGCGGAAGCGGCGTCCCACCCGCACAACGCGGCACGCGGCACGTTCGTCGAGATCGGCGGCATGGTCCAGCCCGCGCCGGCCCCGCGGTTCGACCGGACTCCGCCGGAGACCCCGGAAGCCCCGCACGCCAAGGGATCCGACACCGAAGCCGTGCTCGCCGAACTGGGCGTCACGGACCTCGGCGCCCTGCGTTCGGCGGGCGTGATCGGCTAGCTCTTCGCCAGGTCGGAGCGCACGACCGAGTAGCCGACGTGGTCGCGCCACTCGCCGTCACGGAAGCCGTAGCCGCGCAGGACTCCTTCGCGCGTGAACCCGGCCTTCTCGAGCGAGCGCTGTTCGGCGCGGTTGCCGACCTCGGTCGTTGCTTCGACGCGGTTGAGCTGCGTGTGTGCGAAGAGGTATTCGACGAGCAGGCGCTGGGCCTCGGTGCCGTAGCCGTGTCCACGGGCTTCGGGGACCAGCACCAGACCCAGGTTCCAGCAGAAGGACGTGGGCCCGGTGCGGCTGCGGTGCCAGGAAACCAGGCCGAGCACGCGGCCGCCCAGCGTCGGCACCAGCATGCCGTTGTCGGTGGTGAGCATCCCGGTCTCCTGCCAGCGGCGGCGCAGGTAACCGGGGTCGTGCCAGCCGAACCACTGGTGCTCGCCCGTCGCGACGGGGTCGTTGGTCAGCTCCTCCAGCAGCGCGAGATCGGCCTCGGCCACCGGCCGGAGCATGACGCTGGAGACGTCGTCGTCCATCCGGAGACCTTATCGGCCGCTTGACCGGAATCGCGGCGGCCACACGGGTAACCAGAACGGCATCACGTGTGCTTGAGCGGGCATCACGCGTGATTGGGCGGGCATCGGCGCGATACCCTTCGGATCACACGTGATGCCTCGCTGGTCACGGCTGATGCCCGTCGGATCACGCGTGCTGCCCCGCTGGTCACGAGAAACTGCCGTGGCGACCCGCGCCGCCGGCGAACCGGGCCGCGCCGTCGACCGCCTCCGCCGCCAGCGCGCCCGTCCCCATCGCCGCGCCGAACTCGGCCGTCAGCGCGTCTTCTTCGGACTTTCCCCACTGGCCGAGCGCCGAAAGCCGGTCACCCCGCAGGCACACCTGCGGGAACGCCGCGATCTCCCGTGCCAGCGCCTGTGCCGCCGCGACCGCCTCGCCCGCCGGGACCAGGCGGTTGGCCAAGCCGATGTCGAACGCTTCGGCGGCGGCCACCGGCCGTCCGGTCAGGATCAGGTCCATCGCCCGGGACTGGCCGATCAGGCGTGGCAGCCGCACGGTGCCGCCGTCGATCAGCGGCACGCCCCAGCGGCGGCAGAACACGCCGAACACCGCCGTGGCGTCCGCGACCCGCAGATCGCACCACAGGGCCAGCTCGAGCCCGCCCGCGACGGCGTGGCCGTGCACCGCCGCGATCACCGGCTTGCCGAGCGCCATCCGGGTCGGTCCCATCGGGCCGTCCCCGTCCGGGTGAGTCCGGTTCATCCGGTCGGTGCCGATCGCCTTGAGGTCCGCGCCGGCGCAGAACGCGTCACCGGCTCCGGTCAGCACCGCGACGGCGGCGGCGGGGTCGGCGTCGAAGGCGCGGAAGGCGTCGGACAGTTCGGCGGCGGTCGGGCCGTCGACCGCGTTGCGGGCGGACGGCCGGTCGATGGTGACCGTCGTCACCGCGCCGTCCCGCTCGACCAGCACGTTCCGGGTCATCGCCACTCCCTGGGTCGCTCGAGGTGTTTTCCAGCCGGGCCTTCCCTAGAGTATTGGCGTGGCCACTCCCGGGACGGGGGCGGCGAGCAGGGGAGGAAGCACATGTCGGGCGGCATGAAGAAGGTTCTCATCGTGGGGGTGGTGGCACTCGTGCTGTTCCTGCTGATCACCCAGCCCACCCAGTCCGCCGACTTCGTGCACCGCGTGCTCGGCTGGCTCAAGGACGGCGCCGAAGCGATCGTCACGTTCTTCCGGACGCTTTTCTCCTGAATCGGCGATTCCGGACACCGTGCACGGGCGCCGCATCGGTTACTGTGAGTGTTAACGGACGGTAAATCACTGCGTGTCACCAATCCCGGAATTCGGACCGAAGACTCGACCATCCGGGTGGATTGCGGTCGAAAACGCGCAGGTCGGCGAATTCGTGGCAGCCGGGGTCTGGCGAAGAAGACCATCTCGGCCCTACGGTGCTCACATTGCGTGATCGGGTGGTTCACCACCCCCCTGGAGAGCACCGGTACGCAGGCATTTTCCACTCAGCAAGGTGCAGGTTGGTGCGTGCGGCACCGCCGCGTGGGACAGGCGTCAAGTCCTGTCCGTCGGGGACCTAAGGAGGCAGGGATGACCGGAGATCCCGGAGTGGACGCGTTGATCCGGCAGTGGGCCGCCGAGCGCGAGCAGACCCCCGAGGAGCAGGAGGTCGACCGGATCGCGTCCGAGTGGCTGGCCGACGCCCCGCCGCAGGCCGCCCCGGGCATCCCCGGCCAGCGTGCCCGGTCCGGACCGTCCCGGTTCGTCCCGGTCGAGTCGGCCGATCCCGGCTACCTCGACGCGATGCGCCGCCGGCTGCCGGAGGTGCCCGAAGAACTCCTCACCGCCGCCGCGGGCTGGTGGCAGATGGTCGGCGGCGTCGCCGAGGCCGAGGAGTGGTGGGACGCCGGCCTCAGCCCGCTCGACCAGCGGGCCCTCGACTACCGGGCGGCCGGGCTCGCGCCGTCCGACCTGAGCCGCCGGCTCGGGCCGATGACCGTCCTGCAGCACCTGCGCCGCGGCAGTGCCCCGGCCTGGTGCGTGGCGCGGCTCGCGCGCCAGCAGAAGTCCGCTTGACGAGGCACTGAGGCTTTATTCAGCCGTCGGCCGTCGCATGACTTCTGCGCTGATCAGCGGCGGCCTGACCAGAACAAGCTTCACTTTTGCCCGGCCGGGTGAACCGGCGTGGTGAGACGATGACGACGACCCGCGTAACGCTAACCTGCGCGGGCTCGTTGACAGTTCGTCGACACCACGCTGGAGGACCGGAGTTTCGTGCGCAAAAGGACCGGAAAGACCGAGGACGACCGGATCGACGCCGTCGACCAAGCCGCCCCCGCCGTCCCGGCACCGGCGTCGCGCTCCGCGGGGGTGGCCGTGCTCACCCGGCTGATCGTGGTCCTCGCCGTGCTGGCGGTCGCCGGCGGCGGCATCTGGCTCGTCACCCGCGCGTCGACGCCCGAAGCGAGCCCGCTCACCACCGAGATCCCCGCCCTGCAGGTCAAGGCGGCCGACGTCCGCCCAGGCTCGGTCGCCCCGGCCGGCGGCGCCGTGGTGGGCGGCGCCGACCAGCAGACGACACCGCAGCAGGCCCACCCGCGCAGCACCGGCCCGGCGACCCTCTCGCAGTGGGCGAGCCAGGTCGCCGCGGTCACGACCGTGCCGGCGCGGGCGCTGGCGGCCTACGGCAACGCCGAGCTGGCGATGCGCGCGGACCAGCCGAAGTGCCGGATCTCGTGGGCGACGCTCGCCGGCATCGGCCGGATCGAGTCCAACCACGGCCAGTACGCCGGCGCCGTGCTCGGCGCGGACGGGCGGCCGTCCAAGCCGATCGTCGGCGTCCCGCTCGACGGCTCCGCCGGAGTCCAGGCGATCGGCGACACGGACGGCGGCCGCTACGACGGCGACGCGGGGGTGGACCGGGCGGTCGGGCCGATGCAGTTCATCCCGGGAACGTGGCGCAAGTGGGCCTCCGACGGCAACGGCGACGGCCTCGGCGACCCCCAGCAGATCGACGACGCGGCATTGGCGGCGGCGCGGTACCTGTGCGCGGGTGGGCGGGACATGGCGAGCCCGTCGGGCTGGTGGGCGGGGATCCTGTCGTACAACAACTCGACCGAGTACGCGCAGAAGGTGTTCGGGCTGGCGGACGGGTACGCGAAGGCGGCCCAGTCGGTGCGCAAGCAAGGCTGAAGCCCGGCCCCCCGCCCTTCCCTTGGGGGGCGTCCCCGAGTCCAGTCTATCGGCGGCCACTGACGACAAGTCCGATTGCGGAGCAGGGTGGCCGAGTTGTCCACAATCGGCCAGGGCTGTGGACAACCGGCCGATCGCCACGGTGAACGCAACGCCGAACCCGGGCTGAGAGCCGGGCCACCTCGATCACAGTCGGGCGTTCTCCCTCAGCCGTCCAGTGCTAGCGTCGATCCCGTGCCAGCTTCCCCACCACCGGCCGCTTCCCCCTGGGGGCGGCGGATCGCGATCTTCGCGACCTGCCTGGTGAGCCTGCTTGTCTGCTGCGGGCTCGCCTGGTGGCAGTGGGACCGCTTCACCTCGGCGAACGGCACCTTCCAGAACCTCGGCTACGTCCTGCAGTGGCCGCTGTTCGGGCTGTTCCCGGCCTTCATGTTCTGGCGGATCCGCCAGCTCCGGCAGAAGGCCGAGGCCGGCGGAGCGGCGGACGAGAAGCCGGCCCCCGTCGCCGAGGTGCCCGCTCCCCGCCCCCGTCCCGACGCGGAGGCGCCGGTGGATGACGAGGACGAGGAGCTGGCCGCGTACAACCGTTACCTGCGCGAGCTGAACGCCCGCGACCAGCAGGCCGCAGAGTGAGGACGACCCGATGACCACCAGCACCGAAGGTGCCCCGCAGACCGCGGTGCCGCTCGCCGGCCCCCTGGTCCGGTTCCGGACCGCCGCCTACGTCACCGGCGTCGGCCTGCTCGGCCTGTGCTTCGTGATGGTGCTGCGGTACGGCTTCGACAACCCGACGCCGTCGGCGGTCTACTCGCCGATCCACGGCGTGCTGTACATGATCTACCTGGTGCTGACCATCGACCTGGCGATCAAGGCCCGCTGGTCGATCAAGGGCACCGTGCTCGTGCTGCTGGCCGGCTGTGTCCCGTTCGTCTCGTTCCTCGTCGAGCGCCGGGTGACGCACCGGGTCAAGGCCGGGCGGAAGCTGTAGCCGTCACCTGGCGGCGGAAGGTCAGCGCCACCAGGAACGTGCAGGCCGCGAACAGCGCGGCCGTGCCGAACGCGGCGGTCATGCCGTCGACGGTGAGCTGTGGCCCGGTCGTGCCGGCCGCGGCCGCCGAGCGGGTCGTCGAGCCGAACACCGTGACCAGGATGCCGAGCCCGAGCGTGCTGCCGACCTGCTGCATGGTCTGCAGCACGCCGCCCGCGGCGCCCGCGTCCTCGGTGGGCACGGTGGCCATGACGATCACGTTGAGCGGCGCGAACGCCAGCCCGCCGCCGAGTCCCATCAGCAGCAGCGGCCCGAGCAACGCCGGGAAGTACGTGCTCTCGGTGGTGAGCAGGGCGAGCCAGCCGACGCCGGCGACCATCAGCACCGAGCCGGTGACGGCGAGCGGCTTCGGCCCGTAGCGGGGGAGCAGCCGCGGCACGAGCCGGCTCATGGTGAAGATCAGCGCCGCCATCGGGAGGAACGCGAACCCGGTGGCCAGCGCGGCGAAGTGCCGGATGTCCTGCATGAACTGGGTGAGGAAGAAGAACATCGACATCATCGCCATCGGGCCGAGGAAGAAGTTGACGTAGGCCGCGCTGCGGTTGCGTTCGGCGAACAGCCGCAGCGGGACCAGTGGCAGGGCGGTGCGGGCTTCGATGGCGACGAACCCGGCCAGCAGGGCCAGGCCGCCGGCGAGCGAGCCGAGCGTCACGGCATTGCCCCAGCCGTCGGACGCGGCGTGCGTGAAGGCGAACACCAGCGCGCCGACGCCGAGGGTGCCGGTGACCGCGCCGGGCAGGTCGAGGTGCGCGGACCGGCGCCGCGGCTCGGGCACGAACCGCGGGGCGAGCAGGACGATCGCCAGCCCGAACGGGACGTTGATGAACAGCGCGGCGCGCCACGAGATCCACTCGGTGAGCAGGCCGCCCACGATCAGGCCGATCGCGAACCCGCCGCTGGACATCGCGGAGAACAGCGACAGCGCCCGGACGCGGGCCTTGGCCTCGGTGTACGTGGTCGTGACCAGCGCCAGGGTGCTCGGGCCCGCCATCGCGGCGCCGACGCCCTGCAGGACGCGGGCGGCGATGAGCAGCGTGGCCGATTCGGCGAGGCCGCCGGCCAGCGACGCGATGGTGAACACGGCGGTGCCCGCGACGAACATGCGGCGCCGCCCGAACAGGTCGCCCGCCCGGCCGCCGAGCAGCAGCAGGCCGCCGAAGACGAGGCTGTAGGCCGTCATCACCCAGGACAGGCCGGTGGCGGTGAAGCCGAGGTCGGCCTGGATGCGCGGGAGCGCGACGTTCATCACGGTCGCGTCGAGGATGAGCATGAGCTGGCAGGTCAGGATGATCGCGAGGACCAGCCCACTGCGGCGGGGCGGTCCGGCCGCGTCCTCGGCCGTGGGCTCACGGTGGACGGTTTGCTGGGTCAAGGGATACTCCCCCAAGGAGCAGGAAGGTAAGTGGAGAGCTTCTCCACTTGGGTGCGATGCGATAATATGGAGATAGTCTCCGGATGCGCAAGTGAATTCGGAGAATCTCTCCGGTTAGTGGCGAGGAGGCCGGGATGCCGGGCGGGGACACGGCGCGTCCGATGCGGGCGGACGCGCGGCGCAACTACGAGCGCATCGTCGCGACGGCGAAGGACCTCTTCACCGCGCACGGTGCCGAGGTGCCGCTGGACGACATCGCCAAGACGGCGGGCGTCGGCGCGGGCACCCTCTACCGGCACTTCCCGACGCGGGAGAAACTGTTCGAAGCGGTCTACCGCGACGAGATCGAGATGCTCGCCGACCGCGCGTTCGTCCTGCACGACGAGCTGCCGCCGTGGGAGGCCCTGGAGGCGTGGCTGCTCGCCCAGGTCAGCTGGGTGGTCGAGCGGTACAAGCTGGCGGCGATCCTCAAGGAGTCCGTCGACGCCGGCTCCGAGACCTTCCAGTACTGCCAGAAGCGCCTCCGCGAGGCGACGGGCGTGCTGGTGGAGACGGCCCAGGACGCCGGCCTGGTCCGCGCGGACGTCGTCGGCGCGGACATCCTGCGGCTGGGCCACGGCGCGGGCATGGCGGTCCGCAACTGCACCCCGGAGGACGGGAAGCGCGTCTTGAGCGTGATCTTCGACGGCCTCCGCGTGACCCCCTAGGTCAGTACTTCAGGAGCCGATGCCGGTCAGCGACCGGACCTCCATCTCGGCCTGCTTCTCCGGATCCGCCTTCGACCTGCCCACCAGTGTTCCGACGAACCCGCACAGGAACGAGAACGGGATCGACGCCAGGCCCGGGTTCTTCAGCGGGAACCAGGCGAAGTCGACGCTCTTGAAGATCGCGTCCGGGGCGCCGGAGACGACCGGCGAGAAGAGCACCAGCACCAGGGACGCGATCAGGCCGCCGTAGATGCCCCACAGCGTGCCCGTCGTGTTGAACCGCTTCCAGAACAGCGAGTACAGCAGCGTCGACAGGTTCGCCGACGCCGCCACCGCGAACGCCAGCGCGACCAGGAACGCGATGTTCTGCCCGTTCGCCAGCACCCCGCCGGCGATGGCCAGCACCCCGACCACGATCGCGGTCAGCCGCGCCATCCGGACCTCGTCCGCCGGTTCCGCCTTGCCGCGCTTGAAGATGTTCGCGTACACGTCGTGGGCGAACGAGGCCGACGCGGTGATCGTCAGCCCGGCCACCACCGCGAGGATCGTCGCGAACGCCACCGCGGCGATGATGCCCAGCAGCAGCGTCCCGCCCACGTGCAGGGCCAGCAGCGGGGCCGCCGAGTTCTCCCCGCCCGGCGCGCTCTTGATCTCGTCCGCGCCGACCAGCGCGGCCGCGCCGAAGCCGATCACCAGCGTGCACAGGTAGAACACGAACATGCACGCCGTCGCCCACACCACCGACCGGCGGGCCTCCCGGGAGTCCGGCACCGTGTAGAAGCGCATCAGCACGTGCGGCAGCGCCGCCGCGCCGAGCACCAGGGCCAGCGCCAGCGACACGAAGTCGAGCTTGGTGGTGTCGTTCTTGCCGTACGAGCCGCCCGGTTCGAGGAGCTTGTCGCCGAGAGGGCTGTTTTCGGCCGCCGAGGAGAGCAGGTTCGAGATCGAGAAGCCGAATTTGCCGAACAGGAACACCGTGAGCAGCGCGCCGCACAGCAGCAGGATCGTCGCCTTGATGATCTGCACCCACGTGGTGCCCTTCATGCCGCCGACCAGCACGTACAGCACCATGACCAGCCCGACGACGCCGATCACCAGCGCCTGGCCGAGCCGGGAGTGCACGTTGAGCAGCAAGGCGACCAGGCCGCCGGCGCCCGCCATCTGCGCCAGCATGTAGAAGAACGAGATCACCAGCGTCGACGTCGCCGCCGCCGCGCGGACCGGGCGCTGCCGCATCCGGAAGCTCAGCACGTCGCCCATCGTGAAGCGGCCGGTGTTGCGCAGCAGTTCGGCGATCAGCAGCAGGTCGACCAGCCAGGCGACGAGGAAGCCGATCGAGTAGAGGAAGCCGTCGTACCCGTGGATGGCGATCGCGCCGGCGATGCCGAGGAACGACGCCGCCGACAGGAAGTCGCCGGAGAGCGCGATGCCGTTCTGGCGGCCGGTGAACGCGCTGCCCGCGGCGTAGTAGTCGGCCGTCGACGAGTTCCGGGCGCCGGCCCGGTAGACGACGTACAGCGTGATCGCCACGAACAGGGCGAACACGGCCGTGTTGACGACCGGGTCGCTGACGGGCACCCCGCCCGCCGCGAGGGCGGTCACCGGCGCGTCCTGTCCGGCAGGCCCGCCTGGGCGCGCAGCGCGTCGACCCGCGGGTCGATCCGGCGGCGGGCGTAGCGCAGGTAGAGCCAGGTCACCAGCGCGGTGCTGGCGAACTGCCCGATGCCGAGCAGGAGGCCGACGTTGACCTGGCCGAACACCTTGCGGCTCATGAAGTCGTGGGCGTAGGCGGCCAGCAGCACGTATGTCATGTACCAGGCGAAGAACGCGAAGCTCATCGGGAAGACGAACGCCCGGAACCGGCGGCGCAGCGCGACGAACTCGGGGCCGG
This sequence comes from Amycolatopsis sp. NPDC051128, assembly GCF_040682715.1. Taxonomy (NCBI): domain Bacteria; kingdom Bacillati; phylum Actinomycetota; class Actinomycetes; order Pseudonocardiales; family Pseudonocardiaceae; genus Amycolatopsis; species Amycolatopsis sp. NPDC051128. Next base: position 84,505 of record NZ_JBFBBN010000031.1, read on the forward strand.
CCTGGATCCCGGCGTAGTCGGGACCCGGGCGGGGAGCCGACCGGCGGTGCTCGGTGCCGGGCGGGCGGCCCCCGGGGGGCACGACCGGCAGCCGGCCGGTCTCATCCAGGGCGTTGCCCGTCGCGGGGCGCGCGACGTCGTACATGGTGCCTCCGGCAGGTTGCCTCCGTGGCGGCGGCTCCGGACGCCCGCGGGCGGGGCGCCGGGCCGCCCTTGCGGACCGCGAGACGGACATCGTAACTACGCCATCCGGTGGATGCCGAAGGCGGGCTGGGCCGTTCGGGTGCCGAACGGGACGGGATTCGTTTTCCGGTCGAAAAACCCCGAATGCGCGATCGTGCCGGGGATCGCGGACGGACCACCCGTATTGATGAAAAGAATTGTGACAGGACGTTGTCGCGTCCGGCGCCCGCTGCGGCGAACGGGGCAACGGTGCCAGAGGTCGGCCAAGTCGGTCACGTGGGGTAGTCAAAAAGGGTCTCTGTGGCGCTGGAGAGTTACCCCTGGTGCGCGCCTCGCGGTGAAGGTCCACTGGTCAGCGCGGTACCCCGGAAGAAAACACCAGGTCGGGACGTGGGTGCGCGGAACGCCACAACATCGGGCACACCTTGGGACTTGACCCACCCGTTGGGGGTACGCAGTGTAGATCGGCAGAGGGACGCCGCTGCCCTGGGTGGGCTAACCGGGTGACGCCCGGATGCTCGCGGACGGAGCTTCCGGTAACCGGGATTCCCTCTTCGGGGCGGTGGCGGGCAATGCCGTGGCCCGCTCTCGGCCGGAAAAGCACTTTTCGCAGGTCAACGACCGAACGGGGAACGAAATTGACTGGCGGGGCTTCGGGGGTACGATTCTTTGGCCCAGCTGACCGCGGCGATCGATTGGCACCGATAAAGTTGATCTCGACTACCGTGCAGAACGCAACTTGCGCCGTGCACGTGCAGAGTCCCGGGCACGGGACGCCCGGGCGGTGCCGGCCCGGCGACGGGTGGGCGGTCCGTGCGGTTGTCGGGGCAGCCGGGGATGAGCGAGGACGCCCGGGAAGCGGCAGGGTGGGGACGGCACGGCCGTCCGACGGCCCGCCGCGAGCCGGGACGCCGCGCCGCCGACGCGGATCCATGACGCCGGACAGGGAGTCACTTACGTGACCGTTGCAGGAGAAGGTCAGGTGCCCGTCGGAGAACTGCTCGGCCGAGCGCCCCGCCGGTCGAAGGGGCAGGCCGCGTGGCGCGCGCTGGTGCAATGGCGCGACTGGAGCCTGCCCGTCAAGCTGTCGGCCGTCACCGTCGTGCCGATCGTCATCGCGCTGGTGCTCGGCGTCGCGACGATCGCCGCCCAGGTCGGCCGCTCGGACGAGTACCAGCGGCTCGACCGGCTCGTCGCGCTCGGCGGCCAGGTGCGCGCGCTCACCGCCGCGCTGCAGCAGGAGCGCACGGTCACCACGGCGATGCTGACCCAGGGCACCGTCGGCGGCACCCCCGAGCTGGCCGCGGCCCGGAAGGCCACGGACGCCGCGACCGGCCCGTTCACCGCGGCGCAGGCCCGCGCGGTCACCGTCGAACCCGGCGTGGCCGGCGCCGCCGGCGCCGCCACCGCGCAGGTCGGCAACCTCGGCTTCCTCCGCCGTCAGGTCGACGCCGGCCAGCTCGACCAGGCGCAGGCCGTCACCGGGTACTCCGGGGTCACGGGATCGCTGATCAGCCTCGACACCGCCGCCACCGCGGGCGCGGGCGACGGCACCCTCGGCGGCACGCCCGCCGGGTTGCACGAGCTCCTCGTCGCGGGTGAGCAGGTTTCGCTCAGCCAGGCGCTGGTCTCCTACGGCATCTCCCGCGCCGCCCTGACGCCGAGCGAGCTGGCCACCCTCCGCGCCGCCGAACTCCGGCTCACCGACCGGCTCGTCGACTTCCGGTCCGCGGCGGGCGACGGGCTGCAGCGCGACTTCTCGGCGATCGCCGAGGGCACGCAGGCGCAGAGCCGGGCCCGGATGGTCGAGGCCGTGCTGAACGCGCAGGGCGACACGGTGGACGACGCCTTCCGCGGGCTGTCGGCGCCCGACTGGAACGCCGCCTCCGCCGCGATGCGCACGCAGATCGGCCAGGTCGCCGACCGGCTCGGCGCGTCGGCGTCGGCGAGGTCGGCGGAGCTGGTCGACGAGTCCAGCACCGGCGCCGGCCTGCTCGCGGTGCTGCTGTTCAGCGCGATGGTGCTCGCCGTCGCGGTCGTCTTCCTCATCACCCGCCAGCTGCTGCGTTCGCTGAAGGTGCTGCGGCGCAGCGCGCTCGACGTCGCCGAGACCGCGCTGCCGGAGGCGGTCCGCAACATCCAGGAGGGCCGCGCGCAGAGCATCGACGTCCGGCCGGTCCCGGTGCTGACCGACGACGAGGTCGGCGAGGTGGCGCGGGCCTTCGACAAGGTGCACCACGAGGCGCTGCGGCTGGCGACCGAGCAGGCCGCGATGCGCACCGGCTACGGCAGCGTCTTCGTCAACCTCTCGCGGCGCAGCCAGAGCCTGGTGCAGCGGCAGCTGCAGCTGATCGAGCAGCTCGAGCGTGACGAAGAGGACGCCGACCAGCTGGCGACGCTGTTCCAGCTCGACCACCTCGCCACCCGGATGCGGCGCAACAACGAGAACCTGATGGTGCTGTCGGGCGCCGAGCCGGGCCGCCGGTCCGGGAAGCCGGTCGGCACCACCGACATGCTCCGCGCCGCGGTGTCGGAGATCGAGCAGTACCAGCGGGTCCAGGTGCAGCCGCCGCCCCCGGCCCGGATCGTCGGGTACGCCGCGAGCGACCTGATGCGCCTGGTCGCCGAGCTGCTGGACAACGCCACCGCGTTCTCCGCGCCCGAGACGTCGGTGACCGTGGCGTCGCGGCTGGGCGAGGACGGCTCGCTCAACATCGACATCCTCGACAAGGGCATCGGCATGAACCAGGTCGAGGTCGTCGAGGCGAACACCCGGCTGACCGAGGCTTGGTCGATCGACCTGGCCACCTCGCGCCGGATGGGCCTGTTCGTGGTCGGCAGGCTGGCCGGCAGGCACCGGATCGGAGTGTCGCTGCACGGAGGCCGGGACATCGTCGGCGTCCGCGCCACCGTCGTGGTCCCGGCCGAGCTGGTGCTGCCGCTGACCGACGGCCCGGTGACCGGCCCGATCGGCGCCCTGCAGCAGCACCCCACCAGCCCCGCGGCGGGCAACCCGCTGCCGCGTCGCCAGGTCAACGGCAGCTCCCGCCCGCGGCCGGTGGTGCCCCGGCAGCCGACGACGGGGGAGGAGTGGTGGCCGTCGGCGGGCGACCTCGCCGGGCTGTCCGACGAGCACGGCCCCGCCGCCACGCGCCCGCCGTCCGACCTGGAGATCTCCGGGACGGAGCTGTTCACCCCGATCCCGAAGGACGACGAGACCCCGCCGCCGCGCCCGGCCCTGCCGCCGGTGCCCGCGGCGCAACCGCGGCAGCCGCCCCGGGCCGGCGACCTGCCCGCGGGCAAGGACCTGTTCTCCGCCAACGCGACCACGCTCAGCGACTGGTGGCAGCAGGCGGCCGCGACGCCGGCGCCCGCCCCGGCCCCGGTGCCCGACCGCTCGGAGACGACGCCGATCTTCGACGAGATGCTGTCCGTGTGGTTCCGCGACGACAAGCCCGCCGAGAAGCCGGCCTCCGAGGACTCGGCCGCGTCGGGAGAAGCGGCGGAGAAGCCGGCCGCCGAGCCGGCGGAGCGTCGCAGCTGGGACTTCGCGAGCGACGAGAACTGGCGCACGGTCCAGGCGGTGACGCAGGCCGAGCCGACGGCGTTCACCGAGGCCGGGCTGCCGCGCCGCCGCCGGGGCGAGCAGCTCATGCCGGGCAGCGCGGTCCCGGCGGCCCCCACCCCGGCCCCGGCCCCGGCCCGTGCCGAGCTGCCGGTCCGCGACCCGGCGGACGTGCGCGGGCGGCTCAGCAGCTTCCAGCAGGGAGTGACGCGCGGCCGCAGGCAGGCTCGCCAAGCGGCGGCGAACCCGCAGGCCTTCGGGCAACCGGAGGCTTCGCCGGGCCCGGCGCCTGGTTCGACCGCACAGGCCGCCGCCGCAGCCCCGCACCAGCCGGAACAGCAAGGTGCCGGGGCCGCGCCGCAGCCGGAAGCCGCGACGGGCTTCCAGCCGAAGGACTTCCCCCAGTCGGGACAGCAGCCGCCGGCGCCCGCATCGCAGCCGAACGGCCTGCCACAGCCGAGACGGCGAGGGCCGGTCCCGGAGGCCGGTTCCCGGCGGAACGGTCTGTCGCAGCCGGGCGAGAAGGCTCCCGCGGGCGGTTCGCGGCCGAGTGGCCTGCCGAAGCGGGTTCAGCAGGCCCGCGCGGCCGGTTCGCAGCCGGGTGATCTGCCGCAGCCAGGTGGACAGACGCCCGCGGCCGGTTCGCAGTCGAACGTGGTGCGTCAGTCGGGTGTGCTGGGGGCGGGAGTGTCGCAGGGCGCCGAATCCGGGCAGCAGCGGAACGGTGTGCCGCAGTCGCCGGCTGCCGGTTCGCAGCTGAACGCGCTGCGTCAGCCGGGTGTGCAGGCGTCGCAGCAGGGCACCGTGACCGGGCAGCTGCCGAGCGTCCACCCCCCGCACGTCGCTCAGCCGGGCTCGTCGGAGCCCGGTGACCCGGCGACCGGCCGTCCGGCCGTCCCGCCGTCGACACTGCCGAACCGCAGGGCCGCGGCCCCGGAAACCCGTGCGCCGCGCCAGGAAGAGGCCGCTGTCGAGCCCACGTCGGAGTGGAACTTCGACACGGACGACGGCTGGCGCGCGGTGCAAGCGGTGTCCCAGTCGACACCCTCCACTTTCACTTCGGCAGGATTGCCCCGGCGCCGTCGCGGGGAGCAGTTGCTCCCGGGCGGCGCGGTACCGTCCACCGGGGCCCCGGCCCCCCGACCACAACGGGACGCACACGACGTGCGTGGCCGCCTGCGGAGCTTCCAGCAGGGCATCGAGCGCGGACGCAACCGCACCGCACAGGCGGCCGAGACCAACCACGAGACCTTGGAGGGTGAATGACCTCGCCGAGTAGCGCTCAGCCGACGCACAACCAGTTCGGCTGGCTGGTGAACGACTTCGCGGAGCGGGTGCCCGGCGTGGCGCACGCCGTGGTCGTCTCGGCGGACGGGCTGCTGCTGACCGCGTCGAACCGGCTCCCCCTCGACCGAGCCGACCAGCTCGCCGCGGTCGCTTCGGGCCTGGTCAGCCTCACCCAGGGCGCCGCCCGGTGCTTCGAGGCCGGTGCGGTCAACGAGACCGTCGTCGAGATGGAGCTGGGGATCATGGTGCTGATGTCGATCAGCGACGGCTCCTGCCTCGCCGTGCTCGCCGCTCCCAACTGCGACATCGGCCAGGTCGCCTACGAGATGACGATGCTCGTCGACCGGGTCGGTCAGATCCTCACCCCGGAGCTGCGCGCCCAGCTCCAGGGCTCGAGTGGGTCGCTGATCGGCGAACCGGTGGGATGATGGCGCGATGAGCACGGGGTCCGGATCTCACGGTGAGCCACCGGAGGCGGCGGGACACGCCGCGTCCGACGCACGGGGCGACGGCACGTTCGCCGATGTCCTCAACGGGTTCACCCTGGATTCCGCCCGTGCCCGCCGGAAGCGCGGAAAGAGCAAGAAGTCCCCACCACCCCCGTCCGCCGGTGCACACGCGGCCGCGGAACCGACGGCGTCCGCGCCGCCGGCCGACCAAGGAGATCGTGTGACCTCGTTAGTCTCCCCACCCGGCAGCACCGATGGGGACAGCCCCAGATCGGGCGGGCTCTTCGACCCGGGCCCGCCCAGCGGCGAGTTCGTCATGCCCGCGGTGTTCGAGCAGCCGCCCGTGCCCGAGGAGCTGACGGCGATCGTCCGGCCCTACGCGCTGACCGGCGGGCGCACCCGCGCGAACTACGCCCTGGAGCTGGAGACACTGATCTCCGCGAAGGACTACGCTGCCACCGGTGACTTCCCCGAAGTGGCCGCGGAGCAGATCGAGTGCATCTCGATCATGGAAGAGTGCCGGACCCCCCGTTCGGTCGCCGAGATCGTGTCGGCGCTGCGGGTGCCTCTGGGCGTGGCCCGGGTGCTGATCAGCGACGCGGCGGACGCGGGGCTGGTCACAGTGCACAAGACGATTACGGGTAATGACGGCGCCGAGGCACATCTGGTGTTGATGGAAAGGGTTTTGAGTGGACTCCGTCGGCTTTAAGGCACCGCGGGACACCGCGCCCCCGACCATGACATCCGCCAAGATCGTGGTGGCTGGCGGTTTCGGTGCGGGGAAGACGACGTTCGTCGGGTCGGTGTCGGAGATCGTGCCGCTCACCACCGAGGCGATGATGACCGACGCGAGCGTCGGCGTCGACAACCTCGACCACACCCCGAACAAGTCGACGACCACGGTGGCGATGGACTTCGGCCGGGTGTCGCTGGACGCGGACCTGATCCTCTACCTGTTCGGCACGCCCGGGCAGCAGCGGTTCTGGTTCATGTGGGACGACCTGGTCCGCGGCGCGATCGGCGCCGTCGTGCTGGCCGACACGCGCCGGCTGGCCGACTCGTTCGCGCCGATCGACTTCTTCGAGGACCGGGGCCTGCCCTACATCGTCGGCGTCAACACGTTCGACGGCGTGCTGGAGCACGACATCAACGACGTCCGCGAGGCGCTGTCGATCGACCCGAACATCCCGATCGTCCGCTGCGACGCCCGCGACCGCGAGTCGACGAAGCAGACGCTGATCACGCTGGTCGAGTACGCCATGCGGCAGTGGATCGCGCTTCGGGCGGCCAAGGCGCGGTAACGAGGCCGCAAAGCCTCCGACGGCCACCATCATCAGGGCAGATGTCGGCCGTCAGAGGCTCTGCGTTCCTTCACGCGCGCCGGAAGCGCAGCAGGACGACCCGGCCGTCGAAGGTGCGCGACTCGACCAGCTCGAGGCCGAGCCGCGCGGTGCCCTCGGCGAACGGGCGCTTGCCGCCGCCGAGGACGACCGGATGGACGACCACCAGGTACTCGTCGATCAGGCCACGCGCGGTGAGCTCGGCGGCCAGCTCCGCGCCGCCCATGAGCAGCACGTCCTTCCCCGGCTCCGCCTTGAGCGCGGCGACCGTCTCGCGCAGGTCGCCACCGACCACGCGGGTGTTCCAGCCGGCCTGCTCCAGCGTCCGCGAGAACACGATCTTCGGCGTCTCGCGCCAGACGGGCGCGAACGCGACGTCGTGCGGGTCGTCGGAGACCGACTCGGCGGTCGGCCAGAACCCGGACATCATGTCCCAGACCCGCCGCCCGTAGGCGAACTCGCCGTGGCGCGCGGTCAGTTCCCGCGAGTAGCCGGACAGCTCGGGGCCCATGACGGGCCAGTCGAACTCGCCGTCCGGGCCCTCCACACAGCCGTCGAGCGAAGTGTGGACAAAGTAGGTGATCTCGCGCATTTCCGTCTCCTCCTGCCGGGGTGCTTACGCGAGAGGGTCGGAGCCGCGGCCGCCGACCGGACACGTCCGCCGGAGAAAGTTTTCAGTACTCGTCGTGGCGGCGCCACCAGGAGCTGGGAGCGTCGTCACCGCGGCTTTCCTCTTCCCATGCCTCCTGACGGCCCAGCGGTGTGACGTCGAGGTACCGGTGCGACGCGAGGAACATCTCCCCGCCGCGGCCGGAGGTGAAGTAGGTCCGGAAGACCTCGTCGCCGTCCCGCAGGAACACGCTCACGCCGAACCCCATACCCACGCCGCAGTCGTCGGTGAACCCGGTGCCGTGCGCGGAAACCCAAGGGACGTCCCAGCCCATCCGCGCCCGGTACCGCTCGATCTCCGGCAGGGTCGCCGGCGCGACGACCTTGAGCGTGACGTCGCGGGCGTGCAGGTGCGCCAGGTGCGGCATGTTGTCGACGAGCAGGGAACAGCCGGGGCAGCCCGCCTCGTCGCCGGGGTGCAGCATGAAGTGGTAGACGATCAGCTGACGGCGGCCCTCGAACAGGTCGAGCAGGCTGACCTGCCCGTCCGCGCTGTCGAACGGGTACTTCGCGTCGAAGCGGACCATCGGCAGCCGGCGGCGCTCGGCGGCGAGGTGGTCGGCCGCCTTCATGTGCTCCTTCTCCTTGACGAGCAGCGCGTCGCGCGCGGCCTGCCATTCCTCCGGCGAGACGATCTCGGGCAGGGCGTGCTGGGTGGCGGTCATCGGGCGTCCTTTCCTCGGATGAAGCCGGTCAGGTCGTCGAAGCTGGAGGTCCAGCCATCGTGGTGGCCGTCGCGCTCGGCGTCGGTCGGGAAGCCGGTCTGGGTGAAGGTCATCTCGGTCTTGCCGTCGAGGTCGGCGAAGCCGATCGTCACGAGCGTCTCGGTCCGCAGGTCGCCCTCGGTGTCCCAGGCGAAGGTGAACACCAGCCGTTCGGGGGCGCTGACCTCGCGGTAGACGCCGTGCATCCAGTGCTCTTCGCCTTCGGCGGAGCGGATGCAGGCCCGCCAGTGGCCGCCGGGACGCGGGTCGAGGGTGACGGCGGACCCGGTGAAGCCGTGCGGACCCAGCCAGCTCGCCAGCCGGCCGGGCTCGCTCCAGGCGGCGAACACGAGCTCACGGGGCGCGTCGAACACGCGCGTGATCTCCAGGTCAGGCATCGCCGGTCAGGCTCCTCAGGTGCTCCTCGAGTCGGTCGAACCCGTCGTCCCAGAACCGGCGGTAGGCGGCCACCCACCCGGCGACGTCCTCCAGGGGTTTCGCCTCCAGCCGGCAGGGCCGCCACTGGCGGCTGCGGCCGCGGGTGATCAGCCCGGCCTGTTCCAGGACCTTCAGGTGCCGGGAAACCGCGGGGAGGCTCATCGGGAACGGCTCGGCGAGCTCGTTCACCGTCGCCTCGCCGGTGGACAGCCGGGCGAGGATGGCGCGCCGGGTGGGGTCGGCGAGAGCCGAGAACGTCCGGCTCAGCGTGTCCGTCATTTCGCCGGCCTGTTAATTAACATAGTCGTTAAATATAGCCTTGAGCTGCGCGCTGTCAAGGTTTCTCCCCGGCGGCCTGAGACCCGCGTCACCGAACCTCGGGTTTCCAATAGTAGGAAGTCAAAGTATTTTGGAGGGATGAGCAGTGAGCTGTACCGCCCCGCGCACCCCGTCCGGTTCGTCACCGCGTCGAGCTTGTTCGACGGCCACGACGCGTCGATCAACATCATGCGGCGGATCCTGCAGTCACAGGGCGCGGAGGTCGTCCACCTCGGCCACAACCGGTCGGTCGACGAGGTGGCCACCGCGGCCATCGCCGAGGATGTCCAGGGTGTCGCCATCTCGGCTTACCAGGGCGGGCACGTCGAGTACTTCTCCTATCTGGTCGAGCTGCTCCGTGAGCGCGGCGCCGGCCACATCAAGGTCTTCGGCGGCGGGGGCGGGGTGATCGTGCGTGAGGAGATCGAGCTGCTGCACTCGCGCGGCGTCACCCGCATCTTCTCGCCCGAGGACGGCTACGAGATGGGCTTGCCGGGCATGATCAACCTGATGATCAAGGCCTGCGACGTCGACCTCGCGGCCGACGGCCCGGCACTGGACAAGGTGCTCTCCGGCGACGTCGCCGCGCTCTCGCGGGTCATCACCCAGCTGCAGGCGGAGCGGCTGTCCGGGGACCTGCTGGGCGGTATCACCGAGGCCGCGGGCAAACGGGAGGTGCCGGTCCTCGGCATCACCGGCACCGGCGGCTCGGGCAAGTCGTCGCTCACCGACGAGCTGATCCGCCGCTTCCGCCTCGACCAGGAGGACAAGCTGCGGATCGCGGTGCTCGCGGTCGACCCGTCGCGGCGCAAGGGCGGCGGCGCGCTGCTCGGCGACCGCATCCGGATGAACTGCCTCGACGGCTCTCCGGTGTACTTCCGCTCGCTGGCGACCCGCACGACGTCCGGCGAGATCCCGGCCGGGCTGCGCGAGTCGATCCTGGCCTGCAAGGCGGCCGGGTTCGACCTGGTGATCGTCGAGACGCCGGGCATCGGCCAGGGCGACGCCGGGATCGTCGACTTCGTGGACGAGTCGCTGTACGTGATGACGCCGGAGTTCGGCGCCGCGTCGCAGCTGGAAAAGATCGACATGCTCGACTTCGCCGACGTCGTCGCGATCAACAAGTTCGAGCGCCGCGGCGCGGAGGACGCGCGCCGGGACGTCGCCCGCCAGCTGGTGCGCAACCGTGAGGCCTTCTCGGAAGGTCCCGAGGACATGCCGGTGTACGGCACGAGCGCGGCGAAGTTCAACGACGACGGAGTCACCGCGCTGTACCAGCACCTGCGCGGCCTGCTAGCCGAGCGCGGCCTCGGCGTGTCCGCGGGGGCCCTGCCGCGGGTCGAAGGCAAGGTGTCCACGGACGCCTCGACGATCATCCCCGGCAACCGCTCACGCTACCTGGCCGAGATCGCCGAGACCGTCCGCGGCTACCACGCCAAGACCGGGCAGCAGGTCGCCGCGATCCGCAAGCGCGACGCTTTGGCGACGGCGCGCGCCGAGCTGGCCAAGGTGGACGCCTCGACCGACGCGCTGGACGGCCTGCTCGCCGCGGCCGAGTCCGATGTGGACGGCGAATCGACCAAGCTCCTCTCGCGGTTCCGTGAGCTGGCCGAGGAGTACCGCCAGGACGAGCTCGTCGTGAAGATCCGCGACAAGGAACTGCGCACGCAGCTGTGGCGCGACACGCTGTCCGGCAACCGGATCCCGCGCGTCGCCCTGCCTCGGTACGCCGAGGCCGGCGAGCTGCTGTCGTTCCTGCGCCGCGAGAACCTGCCCGGCTACTTCCCGTACACCGCGGGCGTCTTCCCCTTCAAGCGCGAGGGCGAGGACCCGGCGCGGATGTTCGCCGGCGAGGGCGACGCGTTCCGCACCAACCGCCGCTTCAAGCTGCTGTCGGCCGACTCGGAGGCGAAGCGGCTCTCGACCGCGTTCGACTCGGTGACGCTCTACGGCCACGACCCCGACACCCGCCCCGACATCTACGGCAAGGTCGGCACGTCGGGCGTGTCCATCGCGACGCTCGAGGACATGAAGGTTCTCTACGACGGCTTCGACCTGACCGCGCCGAACACGTCTGTGTCGATGACCATCAACGGTCCGGCGCCGACGATCCTGGCCTTCTTCCTCAACACCGCGATCGACCAGAAGCTCACGGAGTTCCGGGCCGAGCACGGCCGCGAGCCGTCCGACGACGAGGCCGTCGAGCTGCGCGAGTGGGCGCTCCGCAACGTCCGGGGCACCGTGCAGGCCGACATCCTCAAGGAGGACCAGGGCCAGAACACCTGCATCTTCTCCACCGAGTTCAGCCTCCGGATGATGGCCGACATCCAGGAGTGGTTCATCGAGCACGGGGTGCGGAACTTCTACTCGGTGTCGATCTCCGGCTACCACATCGCCGAGGCCGGGGCGAACCCGATCTCGCAGCTGGCCTTCACGCTGTCCAACGGGTTCACCTACGTCGAGTCGTACCTCGCCCGCGGCATGGACATCGACGACTTCGCGCCGAACCTGTCGTTCTTCTTCTCCAACGGGATGGACGCGGAGTACTCGGTGCTCGGCCGGGTGGCGCGGCGGATCTGGGCGGTGGCGATGCGCGAGCGCTACGGCGCGAACGAGCGCTCGCAGAAGCTCAAGTACCACGTGCAGACGTCCGGGCGGTCGCTGCACGCGCAGGAGATGAGCTTCAACGACATCCGCACCACGCTGCAAGCCCTCTGTGCGTTGTACGACAACGCGAACTCCTTGCACACCAACGCGTTCGACGAGGCGATCACGACGCCGTCGGAGTCGTCGGTGCGCCGCGCGATGGCCATCCAGATGATCATCAACAAGGAGTGGGGCCTGTCGAAGAACGAGAACCCGCTGCAGGGCTCGTTCGTCATCGACGAGCTGACCGACCTGGTCGAGGAGGCCGTGCTGACCGAGTTCGACCGGATCTCCGAGCGCGGCGGCGTGCTCGGCGCGATGGAGACCGGCTACCAGCGCGGCAAGATCCAGGACGAGTCGATCCTGTACGAGCGCAAGAAGCACGACGGCTCGCTGCCGATCATCGGCGTCAACACCTTCCGCAACCCCCGCGAAGGCGAGGCCGACGTCGAGGTCGAGCTGGCGCGGGCGACGGAGGCCGAGAAGCGGTCCCAGCTGGACCGGCTCGCGGACTTCCAGCACCGCCACCACGAGGAGGCCGAGCAGGCGCTGAAGGTGCTGCGCGAAGCGGCCACCCGCAGCGGCAACCTGTTCGGGGTGCTGATGGATGCCGCGCGGGTGTGCTCGCTGGGGCAGATCACGGAGGCGTTCTTCGAGGTCGGGGGCCAGTACCGGCGCAACGTCTAGCGGCGGACCGCTTTCAGCCGCCAGACCGGGACCAGCACGCGGCCGTCCGCGTCGGTGGCCATCCCGGTCAGGCCGTCCGCGTCGGCGTCCAGCACCTCCCGGATACTCTGCCGCAGCTCGTCCGGGGTCATCGACGTCGTGTAGACGGTCGGTTCGAGCTTCTCGATCGTCCAGTCCTTCCCGACCGTTTCGCGCAGGTTGGCCTCGCTGATCAGGTAGGGCGCCGGGAACGCGTCCGGCACCTGCGGCGAAAAGGCGAACAGGTGCAGCCGCGCGCCAGGCCGTGTCGCGCGGGTCAGGGCAGCGAGGTACGCGCGCCGTTCGTCCTCGCTCAGGCAGTGGTAGAGCGCGCTGTCGAGCACGGTGTCGAAGCGTCCTTCGTAGCCTTCGAGCTTCGTCGCGTCGGCGACCGCGAAGGTGACGTCGGGCGTGCGGGCGCGGGCCTGCTCGATCGCCGACGGCGCGCCGTCCAGACCGGTGACGCGCAGGCTGCGGGAAGCGAGGAACGCCGAGTTGTCGCCGAGGCCACAGCCGATGTCGAGCACTTCGCCGGTGAACTCGCCGGCGTCGGCCAGTGCGACGACGGCGGGCTGCGGCGCCCCGATGTCCCACGGCATCTTCCGGCCCATCGGCGTGCCACCCCGGTACAGCTCTTCGAAGTCGACGTCCTGTACGTCCATCGCTGCCCCCTTATTCAACGAATGATGAGATCGTTCCATCATGCACGCTCCGTCGGCCTGGTGGTAGTGGTGGAGTATGAAATTCGGGATCTCGACGTTCGTGACCGACGAGGGCATCCGGCCGGACGTGCTGGGCGCGGCGCTGGAGGAACGCGGCTTCGACTCGCTGTTCCTGGCCGAGCACTCGCACATCCCGGCGAGCCGCGAATCGCCTTACCCCGGCGGCGGTGACCTGCCCCGCGTGTACTACCGCACGCTGGACCCGTTCGTGGCGCTCGCCGCCGCGGCCACCGCGACGTCGGAACTGCTGCTCGGCACCGGCATCGCGCTGCTGATCCAGCGCGACCTGATCCACACGGCGAAGGAGGTCGCGTCGCTGGACCTGATCTCCGACGGCCGCGCGCTGTTCGGCGTCGGCGTCGGCTGGAACCGCGAGGAGATGCGCAACCACGGCACCGACCCGAAGACGCGCGGCGCGCTGATCGACGAGCAGCTGGCCGCGCTCAAGGAGATCTGGACCAAGGACGAGGCCGAGTTCCACGGCGAGCACATCGACCTCGACCCGATCTACAGCTGGCCGAAGCCGGTGCAGAAGCCGCACGTCCCGATCTACATCGGCGGCGAGAGCGAAGCGGCGCTGAACCGTCTCGCCCGCTACGGCGACGGCTGGCTGCTTCGCGGGTTCACGCGGTTCGAAGAGGCGCAACGCGTGCGTCGCTGGCTGGCCGACCAGGGCCGCGAGGACGTGCAGTTCGCCGTCTTCGGCGGGCCGACGAAGCCGCAGGTGATCGACGGCTTCCGCGAGGCGGGCGTCGAGCGCTACACGTTCCTGCTGGAGACGCTGCCGGAGGCCGAGACGCTCAAGGCCCTCGACGAGCTGGCCGAGGTGGCCGCCGCGCACCGCTGACCGGCGGCTACTTGTCCAGCAGCAGGTGCACCGACAGCTCGAGGCGGTTGGCGACGTCGGCGGCGGAGGCGCGGCGGGTCACCCAGGCCACCAGGTTGGCCATCCAGACGTCCGCGATCACGTGGAAGATGTCGCGGTCGGCCTCGGTCGGCTCGGCGATGCCCATCGCCTTGGCGAACATGTTCTCCATCAGCAGGCCGACCTGCTCGACCTCGGCGGCGGCGGAGGTGTCGGCGAACATGAACGCGCGCACCATCGCCTCGGTGAGGTGCGGGTCGCGCTGCATCAGGCGGGTGTTGCGGCCGAGCACGAACATCAGCCGCTCGGCCGGCGTCTCGCCGGGGATGGCCTGGCGCTCCAGCTTCTCCTGCGCGCGTTCGAACTCGCGCGCCAGCCCGGAGACGAGCAGGTGGATCTTCGAGGGGAAGTACCGGTACAGCGTGCCGAGGGCGACGTCGGCCTTCTCCGCGACCGCGCGCATCTGCACGGCGTCGTAGCCGCCCTTCGCGGCCAGGGCGAGCGTGGCGTCGATGATCCGGCGCCGCCGGTCGCGCTGGGCGGCCGAGCCGAGTTCGTCGGCGCCGATCGCGCTGAGTCCGTTACCGCGTGCCTTCGCCGGCGCTTTGGCTTTGCCGGGCATCGGCGTCCCCCGTCCTTCGGAACTTGTTCCAGTTCACGACGTAGAGTACCTGTCCTGGCGAAACGTTCAACAACCGACCCGCTGGCCGAAAAACTATAACACGTTCTACACTCGCGAGTAGGATGGCCCGATCGGCAACCGCCGACACGATCCCGCGCCGCGAGGAGGCCCCATGCCGGTCGCGCTCACCGAGGAACAGGCCGCGCTGGCCGAGGCGATCCACGCCTGGTCCACCGCGCACCGCCCGCGAGAGGCGGTGCGGGCGGCGGAAACCGGGACCGGCGCGGCGATCCCCGCGGGCTTCGCCGAGCTCGGCCTGTTCGGCGTCGCCCTGCCCGCCGCGGCCGGCGGAGCCGACGGCAGTATCGCCGATCTCGCCGCCGGGCTCGCCGCCGCGGCGGAGGAACTCGTTCCGGGCCCGGTCCTCGGTACCGCTTTGGGTGGCCTCCTGCTCGCGGAGGTCCTCGAAGCGAAGGAGCTGCTCCCGGCACTCGCCGAAGGGGAGGCCACGGTCGCGGTGCTGCTGGACGCGCCGTCGCTCGACGACGGCGTCACCGGGCCGGTGCCGGGCGCCGATCCCGGAGCCTGGCTGCTGGTGCCGGTCGACGGCGGGCACGTGCTGCTCGCGCCGGGAACTCCCGGCGTGACCGTCGAGCCGCTGCCGCCGTTCGACTTCTCGCGCCCGTCGGCGCGGATCCGGTTCTCCGGCGTCCATGTCGACGACGTGCTGACGCTGCCGCCCGTGGCGGAACTGGCCGCGACGTTGGCCGCCGCCGAAGCCGCCGGGGTGGCGCGGCGGTGCCTGACCGTCGCCGTCGAGTACGCCAAGGTGCGCGAGCAGTTCGGCAAACCGATCGGCGCGTTCCAGGCGATCAAGCACCTCTGCGCGGAGATGCTCTGCCGCGCCGAAGCGGCCGAAGCGCTGGCCTGGGACGCGGCGAGCGGGCAGCACCCGCTTTCGGTGACGAGCGCGGCCGTCGTCGCCCTCGACGCGGCCGTCGCCAACGCCAAGGACTGCGTCCAGGTCCTGGGTGGCATCGGGTTCACCTGGGAGCACGACGCGCACCTCTACCTGCGCCGGGCCGTGGCCCTGCGGCAGTGGCTCGGTGGTTCCGCCCGATGGCGCCGTCAGGCGGCGTCGCTGACCCTCGCCGGAACCGAGCGCACCCTGGGTATCGACGTCGGGGACGATCCGGCGTTGCGGGACGAGGTCGCGCGGATCGCCGCGCTGCCTGCAGCTGACCAGCGGGTCGCGCTGGCCGATGCCGGGTTGCTGGCCCCGCACTGGCCGGCGCCGTTCGGCCGCGGCGCCGATGCCGCCGGGCAGCTGCGGATCGACGCCGCGCTGCGGTCCGTCGGTGTCCGCCGTCCGGACCTGGTGATCGGCGCGTGGGCGGTGCCGACGATCCTCGAGCACGGCGACGACGAGCAACGCCTTCGGTTCGTCCGGCCCACCCTGCGGGGGGAAATCACCTGGTGCCAGCTGTTCAGCGAGCCCGGTGCCGGCTCCGACCTGGCGTCGCTGCGGACGACGGCCCGGCGCGTCGACGGCGGCTGGCGGCTGTCCGGGCAGAAGGTGTGGACGTCGCTCGCCCGCGAAGCCGACTGGGGGATCTGCCTGGCCCGCACCGACCCGGACGTGCCCAAGCACAAGGGCATCACCTACTTCCTGGTCGACATGCGCGCCGAGGGCATCACCACGCGGCCGCTGCGGGAGATCACCGGCGATGCCGTGTTCAACGAGGTGTTCCTCGACGACGTGTTCGTGCCGGACGCCGACGTCGTCGGCTCGCCGGGGGGCGGCTGGCGGCTGGCGCGCACGACACTGGCCAACGAGCGGGTGGCCATCGGCGGCGGGTCCGCGGTCGGCGAGAGCGTGCAGTCGCTGGTGTCCACAGTGGACGCCTCGGTGCTGGACGACGTCGCCTTGGACCGGCTCGGCGGGCTGGTGGCGTTCGGGGTCGCGGGTTCGGTGCTGGATCTGCGGGCCGCGCTGCGGCGGCTCGGCGGGCAGGACCCGGGCGCGGAGTCGAGCGTGCGGAAACTGCTCGGGGTGCGGCACCGGCAGGAGGTCGCCGAGTTCGCGTTGGAGCTGGCGGGGACGGGCGCGCTGGCCGCGGACGGCCCGGCGTCGGCGGTCCAGCACGAGTTCCTGCTGACGCGCTGCCTGTCGATCGCGGGCGGCACGACGCAGGTGCTGCGGTCCTTGACCGCGGAACGGCTGTTGGGGCTGCCGCGCGGCTGATGCCCCGCCAATCACGCGAGATACGCGCCCAATCACGCGAGTTCCGGTTCTGATCACGCGAGTTACGGCTCGGATCACGGGGTCCGCGGTGTCCGGGCGGCGCGAAAGGACCGTTCGCGCCGCCCGGCCCGAAACTGTCGGGGACGTGTTCTAGCGTTGCGGTCGTGGAGTTCAGCGCAGACACCCAGGCCACCTACCTTCCCGCGGATCCCCCGCGGGACGGCGTGCTGGCCCTGTGGGGCGACGACGTCGCCGGCGGGACCACGATCGAGCTCGTCCTGCCCCGGGGGGCGAAGTTCGCGCGGACGAAGGTCGACGCGGAGCTCGTCCCGCTGGAACGCGCGCTGCCGCGCCTGCTCGCGGTGGGGGAGGAGGCCAGCCCGGCCGTCGCGGCGTGGTCGGCCGCCGTCAACGCCGGCGTGAACCTCGTCGCGCGGGGGCGGTTGCGGCCCGCCGCCTCGCCGTCCGGGGCGGCGGCCTGGCGGATCGGCCCGCTCGACGCCGCCGACGAGGAGCTGCTGCGTGGCCTGGCCGGCGCCCTGCCGCCGGAGGCCTACGCGCTGCCGCTGACAGGGCTGAAACGCATCCGCCTGCACTCGCCGGACTCCCTGGTGCGCGCGCTCTGGGACGCGACCGCCGACCTGCTGGTGCGCAGCCCGGCGGCGCCGGTCGGGGCCGGTGATCCCGCGTTCGCGGCGCGCGAACCGGCGCTGCTCGGCCCCGACGCCGCCGCCTGGCTGGCCGAGCTGGAGGCCAGGGAACCCCGGGGTGTGCAAGTGCTCCTTCGGGTCGAGGGCCGGGCCGACGACGCGTTCGCCGGGGTGCTGGCGGTGCGCAGCATCGCCGAGCCCAGCCTCGTGGTGGAGGCGGCCACGCTGTGGGACGCGCCGGACGCGGTGCTGAACCGGCTCGGCGACCAGGTGGAGACGCAGCTGCTGCTCGGCTTGCGCCGCGGTGCGCGGGCCTGGCCGCCGCTGAGCCGGGTGCTGGCCGAGCCGGCGCCCGCGGAGCTGCCGCTGTCGGACGACGAGGTCGTCGACCTGCTCACCGACGGCAGCCGCGAGCTCGGCGGCGCCGGCATCGAGGTGCTCTGGGCGAAGGGGCTGTTCGGCGGCGAGGTGAAGGCGAGGGCGAGCGCCACGCAGGCCCCGGCGAGCGTCACGGAGGCGGAGTTCGCGCTGAAGAGCCTCCTCGAGTTCCGCTGGCAGCTCAGCCTGGGCGGCGAGCAGCTGACGGAGGCGGAGGTCGCCGCGCTCGCCGAGGCGAAACGCCCGCTGGTCCGGCTGCGCGGCCAGTGGGTGCGCGTCGACCCGCGGCTGCTCGCCCGGGTGCGGGGCCGCACCCGCACGCTCGACGCGGGCGAGGCGCTGGCCGCCGCGCTCACCGGCGAACTGGAACTGGACGGCGAACGCGTCGAGTTCGCGGCGCCGCCGGTGCTGGGTGGGCTGGCCGAGCGGATCCGCGACCGCGCCGCCGCCGAGGTGGCCACGCCGCCGGGCCTGCACGCGACGCTGCGGCCCTACCAGCGGGCGGGGCTGGCTTGGCTGGCCACGATGACCGGGCTGGGGCTGGGCGCCTGCCTGGCCGACGACATGGGCCTGGGCAAGACCATCCAGCTGATCGCCCTCCACCTGCACCGCCGGACGTTCGCGGCGGGCCCGACACTCGTCCTGTGCCCGACCTCGCTGCTGGGCAACTGGGAGCGCGAGTTCGCCCGCTTCGCTCCCGGCATCCCGGTCCGCCGGTTCCACGGCGGCGGCCGCCACCTCGACGACCTGGCACCCGACGAGGTCGTCCTCGCCACCTACGGCGTCCTGCGCCGCGACCGCGAGACGCTGTCCGACGTGGACTGGGGGCTGATCGCCGCGGACGAGGCGCAGCACGTGAAGAACCCGTTGTCGGCCACCGCGAAAGAACTGCGCAAGATCCCCGCGCAAGCGAAAGTCGCCCTCACCGGCACCCCGGTGGAGAACCGGCTCACCGAACTGTGGTCCATTGTGGACTGGACGACGCCCGGCCTGCTCGGCCCGCTCGACCGCTTCCGCCGCACGGTGGCGCGGCCCATCGAGCGTGACCGCGACAAGGTGGTGACCGAGCGGCTGGCCGCCACCGTCCGGCCGTTCCTGCTGCGGCGCCGCAAGTCCGACCCGGACATCGCCCCGGAGCTGCCGCCCAAGACCGAGACCGATCGGTTCGTCCCGCTGACCGGCGAGCAGACCACCCTGTACGAGGCGGTGGTGCGGGAGAACCTGGCCGAGATCCGCGAGACGCAGGGGATCAAGCGGCGCGGGCAGGTGCTGCAGCTGCTCACCGAGCTCAAGCAGATCTGCAACCACCCGGCGCAGTTCCTCAAGGAACCGCACGGCGCGCTCACCGGCCGCTCCGGCAAGCTCGCCGCCTTCGAGGAACTCCTCGACGTCATCCTCGACGAGGGCGAGAGCGTGCTCGTGTTCAGCCAATACGTCCAGCTCTGCCGGCTGCTCGAACGACGGCTGACCGAACGCGGGCTGCCCACCGAACTGCTCTCCGGGGACAGCTCGCCGTCGAAGCGCCAGGACATGGTCGACCGGTTCCAGGCCGGCGAGATCCCGGTGTTCCTGCTGTCGCTCAAGGCGGGCGGGGTCGGGCTCAACCTGACGCGCGCGACCCACGTGATCCACTACGACCGCTGGTGGAACCCCGCGGTGGAGGACCAGGCCACCGACCGCGCGTACCGGATCGGCCAGGACCGGCCCGTCCAGGTGCACCGGCTGATCGCCGAGGGCACGCTGGAGGAGCGGATCGCGCAGGTGCTCGAGAAGAAGCGCGGGCTCGCCGAGTCGATCGTCGGCGCGGGGGAGGACTGGATCACCGAACTGTCCGACGACGCGCTCGCCGACCTGGTCCGGCTCGGGGGCGGATGATGCCACCCCGGCGGAACTTCGGCACGACCTGGTGGGGCCGCGCCTGGGTCGACGCGCTGGAGCAGCGCGCGAAGCTCGACCCGAATCGGCTGCCTCGCGGGCGGACGTACGCGCGCAAGGGCACGGTCAGCGAGCTGCACGTCGGCGCCGGGGCGGTGCGCGCCCGGGTGCGCGGCAGCCGTCCGCAGCCGTACAAGGTGACGATCACCATGCGCACCTTCACCGGCGGCGAGTGGGACACGCTGCTGGGCGTGGTCGGCACGCAGCTCGGGCACGCGGCGGCGTTGCTCGACGGCGAGCTGCCGGGCGCGCTCGCCGAGCAGGCCCGCGAGGCGGGCGCCGACCTGCTGCCGGGGCCGGGTGACCTGCGGCCGCGGTGCTCGTGCCCGGACTCGGCGAACCCGTGCAAGCACGTCGCCGCGGTGTACTACCTGGTCGCCGACGAGGTGGACCGCGACCCGTTCACGCTGTTCCTGTTGCGTGGGCGCCCGCGTGGGGACGTGCTGACCGAGCTGCGGGCCCGCCGGGCGCCGGCGCGCGGGGAGAAACCGACACTGCCGAAGCCGGTGGACGAAGGATTGACGCCGCGCGCCGCCTACGCGCGGCGGCCGGGCGCGATCCCGGTCCTGCCCCCGCCGCCGCGGGCCGCCGGGCCACCGGCCGTTCTGGACCTCGACCCGCCGTCGAGCACCGGCTGGACGGCGGCGGCATTGTCCGGGCTCGCCGCGGATGCCGCGTCACTGGCGCGCGACCTGCTGGTCGGCGGGGCCGCGGCCGCGGAGCTGACTTTCGAGGAGGACCTCGCGCGACGTGCGGCAGGCCGCTCCGGCCCGGAGGTCACCGCCCTCGCCACGGCGGCCGGGATACCCCCGCGTGACCTGAGCCGCTGGGCGGCGGCCTGGCGCGAAGCCGGTCGCGGCGGCCTCGCGGCGGTGCGCGACACCTGGCAGCCGGGCCCCGGCCCGCTCGCCGAGGCGCAGGCGGTCCTGGCCGACGCGGCCATCCCCGGGACGCCCCGAATCTGGCGCAACCGCCTGACGCAGGGCGAACTGCAGCTGCGCTACGGCCGCGACGCCCGCTGGTACCGCTTCGTGCGCTCCGGCACGGAGTGGCGCCTCGACGGGCCGCCGTCCACGAGCCCGGTGGACCTCGCCTATTGACGAACGAACCGTGACACCTACCGGGTTTCGGCCTTCCAGGCGTTGTACGTGTGGTCGAGGAACCGCGCCACCCCGCGCACCACGTGCGCGCTCCGCACGGACGTGAACACGTCGAACGCGTGCTGCGCGCCGGCCAGCTCCGCGTACGCCACGGGATGCTGGGACTTCTCCCGCAGCCGCCGGACGAACTCGCGGGCTTCGCGCACCGGCACGAGCGAGTCGTCGCGGCCGTGGATCACGAAGAACGGGGGCGCGTCCGAACTGATCCGGTCCAGCGGGGAGGCCGCGACGTAGTCGTCGAGGTGGTCGACCGGGTCGCGGTCGGCGGCGAACACCCGGCGCGCGATCAGGCTCTCCAGCCGGTCCTTGCTGGCCTTCGAGCCGCTGGTCGCCGCGAAGTCGTAGACGCCGTAGTGCGGCACGCACGCCTGCACGCTCGTGTCGGCGTCCTCGAAGTCCGGCTGCAGCGCCGGGTCGTTCTGCGAAAGGGCCAGCAGCGCCGACAGGTGCCCGCCCGCCGAGCCGCCGGTCACCGCGACGAACCGGGGATCGCCGCCGTACGAAGCGATCTGCGAGCGGATCCACGCCAGCGACCGCTTCGCCGCTACGATGTGCGCGGGCCAGCGGTGGGTGGGGGAGAGCGGGTAGTTGATCGCGACGCACACCCAGCCGCGCCGGGCCAGGTAGCGCATCAGCGGCCGGCCCTGCTCCTCCTTGTTGCCGATCACCCACGCGCCACCGTGCACCTGCAACAGCACCGGGGCGCCGGAAACCGGCTCCAGGGGCCGGTACACATCCAGGAGGAACCGCTTGCCGCCCGGGGCGTAGGCGATGTTCCGGTCGACCCGGACGTCCGGCGCGCCCATCCGGAACGGCAGCGCGAGTTCGCCCCACGGCAGCCCGAGGTCAGAGCGGCCCAGCTCCGACGCGTAGTCGTCGCCGAGGGCTTCGGTCAGCGCCTTTTCGATCTCGTCGCGGGCGCCGTGCCCGGTCCGGATCAGCGCGCCGAGCCCGGCGGCGGACGCGGCGGCCAGCGTGAGGCCCGCCTTCGTGGACCGGTCGCGGACACCGTGGCGCGCCAGGTGCACGGCCGTGTCGGCGACGGTGAGGGCGAGGAACTGGGGCGCGAGCTCCCCGGTCAGCCACCCGGCGAAGAACACCGGGATCGTCGTGGACCGGGCCCGCGAGGGGCGGAGCGCGTTCGCGGTGAGGCCGAGCTGGACCGCGCGACGGATCAGGAAATTCGGCTGCACCAGCGTGATGATACCGGCGAGTAGGGTGACGTGCCGCCCGCCGGAAGTGTTTAGGCTGGCGCCATGCAGAGACTGAGCGGCCTCGACGCGAGCTTCCTCTACCTCGAGACGTCGTCCCAGGTTCTGCACGTCTGCGGGCTGCTCACCCTCGACGGCTCCACCGTTCCCGGCGGCTACACCTTCGCCAAGCTCAAGCAGCGGCTCGACGAACGGGTCCGGGTGATCCCGGCGTTCCGCCGCAAACTGCACAATCCACTCTGGAACCTCGGTCATCCGGTGTGGATCGAGGACGAGGACTTCGACCTCGATCACCACGTGCACCGCATCGGCGTGCCGGCTCCCGGCGACCGCGCCGAGCTGGCCGAGCTGTGCGCGCACATCGCCGGGCAGCAGCTCGACCGCGCGCACCCGCTGTGGCAGCTCTACGTCATCGAAGGCCTGGCCGACGGCCAGATCGCCGTGCTGCTGAAGATGCACCACGCGAGCGTCGACGGCGTGAGCGGCGCCAGCCTGATCACCTACCTGGCCGGCCTGGCGCCGGACGCGCCGATGCCGCAGGTCGAGGAGCCCCGCAACTCCGCGATCCCGTCGCCGCTGAACCTGCTCCGCTCCGGCGTCGAGAGCTTCGTGAAACGTCCCGCCGAAGTCGCGCGGCTGCTGCCGGACCTGCTGGAGCTCGTCCCGCGCTGGCTGGGGAAGGCCGTGCGCGGCAAGGGGATGCCGGTCCCGTTCACCGCGCCGAGGACGTCGCTGAACGGCACGATCACCGGGCACCGCAGCGTCGCGTTCGCCCAGCTCGGCCTCGACGAGATCAAGGACGTCAAGAACGCCTTCGGGGTCACGGTGAACGACGTCGTGCTCGCGCTCGTCGCCGGCGCGCTGCGGGACTTCCTGGCCGCGCGGGGAGAACTGCCCGCGGACCCGCTGGTGGCGACCGTCCCGGTCTCGGTGCGCGACCGGACCGAACGCGAGCACGGCGGCAACAAGGTCTCGGCGTTCTTCGCGTCCCTGCCGACGCACCTGGCCGACCCGGCCGCGCGGGTGTTCTTCCTTGCCGAGGCCAACCGGCTGTCGAAGGACCACCACTACGACATCCACGCCGACATGCTGCAGGACTGGGCGCAGTTCTCCGCCGCGACGGCGTTCGGCCTCGCGGTGCGCGCGTACTCGGCGCTGCGTCTGGCGGAGAAGCACCCGGTGGTGCACAACCTGGTCGTCTCCAACGTGCCCGGCCCGCCGATGCCGCTGTACCTGCTCGGCGCGCGGGTCACCGGCTTCTACCCGCTCGGCCCGGTCTTCCACGGCGCCGGGCTGAACGTCACGGTGCTGTCCAACGCGGGCAAGGTGCACGTCGGCCTGCTCGGCGCGCGGGAGCTGGTCAAGGACCTGTGGCCGCTCGCCGACGCGCTCCCGGAAGCCCTCGCCGAGCTGCTGAAGGCGGCGCCCGCCGCTTAGCGGGCGCGCACCGACGCGACGGCGGCGAGCAGGGCGGGCACCCACCGGTCGGCGGCGAGCACGCACGCCGCGTGCCCGGCCGCGACCTCGTAGGTCGCCGCGCCCGGGATCCGCTGGGCGAGGGATCGCTGGTGGCCGGGGGCGATGAACCGGTCCCGGGTGGTCACGACGACCGCGGCCGGCAGCCGGAGGGTGTGCAGCCACGGCCGGGAGTCGAACCGGCCGATCTCGTCGACGGCGACCGCGATCTCCCACGGCGTGGTCGACCGGAACTCGCGCAGCCCCCACCGGTGGTCCTCGACGCGCCGGCTCGGGGCCGCGGGCGCGACGGGCGGCCGCGCGCGCTCACTCAGCCGCCGCAGCGTCCGGCCGAAGACGTCGAGGGCGACGCGCTGGCGCAGCCCGCGGCCGAAGTGGCCGGCGGTCGAGCACAGCACCAGTCCGGTAACACGTTCTGGTTCGGCGTGCGCGACCAGCTGGCCGACCAGGCCGCCCATCGAGTACCCGGCGAGGGCGAACCGGTCGATGCCGAGCGCGTCCGCGACCGCGGTGACGTCGGCGGCGCAGTCGGCCAGCCGGAAGTCCGGGGAGCGGATGCCCCGGCCGTGCCACCGCTGGTCGAACACGACGACGCGGTGGTGCCGCGCCAGCCGTTCCAGCGCCGGATACCAGGTCAGCAAGCCGGTGCAGGCCACCGAATGCAGGAGGACGAGCGCGGGCGCGTCCCGCGGGCCGGCGTCGGTGACCACGGTCCGGCCGCGGCCGGGCAGCTCGAGCGGGACCGGGTCGGGCACGCCGGCGGTCGGCGGCACGGTGATCAACCGGCGCCGGCCAGGGCCGGGCGGGTCGGTGGCCGCCATCCACTCCTCCGCGGGGGTTGCCGTGCTGGCCTTTTCCGGTTAAGACTAGAACAGGTTTCAGTATTGCGCCGACTCGGAGGACGGGCGTGGACTTCACCCTTGACGATACGCAGACCGAGATCGCCGCCCTCGCCGCGAAAGTTCTCGGTGATTTCGGGGGTGCCACCCCCGAGCCCCGCCCGGGGGGCTTCGCCCCCACGGACCCCCCAAAGCGAGTGGTAGACGACGATCCTTGGCGCGCCCTGGCGTCGTCGGGTCTGCTGGCGCTCGCGCTGCCCCCGGACCTGGAGGGCGACGGCCTGGGCATCGCCGAGGTCGCGCAGGTCCTCACCGAGGCCGGGCGGGCCGCCGCGCCGGTGCCGGCCTACGCCGCGCTGGCCCTGGGCGTCCTGCCCGTCGAGACGCTCGGGAGCCCGGCGCAGCGCGCGGACCTGCTGCCACCGGTCGCGGCCGGGGAGGCACTCCTCACCGCGGCCCTGCACGAGCCGTCGGCGCCACTGCCCGCCCAGCCCGCCGCGACCGCCCGGGCCGCCGACGGTCATTGGCTGCTCGACGGCGTCAAGACCGCGGTGCCGTACGCCCGCGAAGCCACCCGGATCCTGACGCCCGTCTCCACTCCGGACGGGACCGCGGTGTTCCTGGTCGACCCGCACGCCGACGGCGTCACCCTGGTCCCGACGCGCAACTCCGCGGGGACACCCGAGTGCACCGTGCGGCTCGAGGACGTCGCCGTCGAAGAGACCGGCCTGCTCGCCGGCCACGGCGCCGTCGCGACGCTGCACCGGTTCGCGCTGGCCGGGGCACTGGCCCTGGGGGACGGCCTCCTGGCCGGAGCGCTGGCGCTGACCGTGAAGCACGTCGGCGAGCGGACCCAGTTCGGCCGTCCGCTGGCGACGTTCCAGGCGGTCGCGGGCCAGATCGCCGACGTCTACGTCGCCGCGCGGACCGTGCACCTGGCCGTGACGTCCGCGGTGTGGCGGCTGGCCGCCGGGCTCGACGCGGACGCCGAGCTGGACGTCGCCGCCTACTGGCTCGCCTCGCGGGCCCCGGAAGCGCTGGCGACGTGCCACCACCTGCACGGCGGGGTCGGCGTCGACGAAACCTATCCGCTGCACCGGTATTCGTCGGCGGCGAAGGATCTCGGCCGGGTGCTCGGCGGCGCCGCGCACCGGCTCGGCAGGCTCGGCGAACGAGTGGCGGGGTGAGCGGATGCACGTCGAACTGACCGCGGCGCAACGGGAACTGCGCGCCGAGCTCCGCGCGTACTTCGCCGGGCTGATCAGCCCGGAGGAGCGGCGCGCGATGCGGCGCGAACGGCACGGGCCGGTGTTCCGCGAGATCGTCCGCCGGATGGGCCGCGACGGCCGGCTCGGCGTCGGCTGGCCGGTCGAGTACGGCGGGCAGGGCTTCGGCGGGATCGAGCAGCACTTGTTCGTCGACGAGGCCGCGCGCGCCGACGTCCAGCTGCCGTCGGTGACGCTGCAGACGGTCGGGCCGACGCTGCAGGAGTTCGGCACGGACCAGCAGAAGTCCTTCTTCCTGCCCAAGATCCTGGCCGGCGAGATCCACTTCGCGATCGGGTACACCGAGCCGGAGGCGGGCACCGACCTCGCTTCGCTGCGGACGACGGCCGTGCGCGACGGCGACGAATACGTCGTCAACGGCCAGAAGATCTTCACCACCGGCGGGCACGACGCCGACTACGTCTGGCTCGCCGTGCGGACCGCGCCGGACGCGCCGAAGCACAAGGGCATCTCGATCCTGATCGTGGACACGCGCGACCCCGGTTACTCGTGGACGCCGATCATCACCTGCGACGGCGCCCACCACGTCAACGCGACGTACTACTCGGACGTCCGGGTGCCGGTGAACCGCCTGGTGGGCCAGGAGAACGCGGGCTGGCGGCTGATCACGACGCAGCTCAACCACGAGCGCGTCATGCTCGGCCCCGCCGGCCGGATCGGCGGGCTCTACGACCGCGTGCGCGCCTGGGCGGCCGCGCACGACCTGCTGGACCGGCCGGACGTGCGGGCGGTACTGGCCGAGGCCATGGCGGTGACCCGGGTGAACGAACTGCTGAACTGGCAGGTCGCGGTGTCGTCGGCGAGCGCGCCGGTGGGCGTCGCCGACGCGTCGGCGACCAAGGTGTTCAGCTCCGAGGCGATCCAGCGGATCGGCCGTGCTCTCGAGGAGATCGTCGCCTGCCACGGCGACCTGGCCGATCCGGACACCGCCGAGCTCGCGGAGTGGCTGGACATCTCGGCGAAACGGAACGTGGTGCTGACGTTCGGGGGCGGGGTCAGCGAGATCCAGCGGGAGCTGATCGCGTCGATCGGCCTGGGCCTGCCGAGGGTGCCGCGATGAACGACCGGGACATCGTCGAAGCCGCCGAGAAGATCGCCGCCCGCGGGGAGTGCGCGCCGCGCCTGGCCCGCGACCCGGTCAACCAGGCCATGGTGAACAACTGGGTCGAGGCGATCGGGGACGGCAACCCGGTCTACACCGATCCGGAGTTCGCGGCCCGGAGCGTCCACAAGGGACTGGTCGCGCCGCCCGCGATGGCCCAGGTGTGGACGATGGGCGGCCTGAACGTTCCC
Source organism: Amycolatopsis sp. NPDC051128 (assembly GCF_040682715.1). NCBI lineage: Bacteria > Bacillati > Actinomycetota > Actinomycetes > Pseudonocardiales > Pseudonocardiaceae > Amycolatopsis > Amycolatopsis sp. NPDC051128. The sequence continues at coordinate 111,491 of NZ_JBFBBN010000031.1, forward strand.
CGGGGGAGCGACGATCCGCTCGGCCTGATGATGGCACTGCTCGACGAGGCCGGGTTCACGTCCGTCGTCGCGACCAACTCCGAGCAGACCTACCACCGCTACCTGCGCCACGGCGAACAGGTCACCGCGGCGACGAAGCTCGAGAGCGTCGTCGGCCCGAAGAAGACCGCGCTCGGCGAAGGCTGGTTCGTCACCACGCGGATGACCTGGTACGTCGGGTCCGAAGCGGTGGCGGAGATGCTGTTCCGGGTCCTGAAGTTCCGCCCGCCCGCGCCGAAACCGCCGTCTCCGCCGCCGGCGCCGGTGCTGCGGCCGGTGATCAGCCGGGACACGGAGTTCTTCTGGGAGGGCCTGAAGGCGGGCGAGCTGCGCATCCAGCGGTGGGGTGACACGCTGCGGCACCCGCCGGGGCCGATGCCGCCCGACGGTTCGCTGGACACGAAGCCGGACTACGTCGTGGCGAGCGGCCGGGGGACCGTGTATTCGTACGTCGTGCACCACCACCCGAAGGTGCCGGGCAAGGAACTGCCGTTCGTCGTGGCCCTGGTCGAGCTGGAAGAAGGGGTTCGCGTCATGGCCGAACTGCTGGACGCCGCACCGGAGGAGGTCCACATCGGGCTTCCGGTGGTGGCGGCCTTCGTCCGGGTCGACGACGAACTGACGCTGCCGGCGTGGAAGGTGGCACGATGACCGTCGACGTCGGAACCGAGCTGCCGCCGCTGACGATCGAGGCGACCCCGACGTTCGTCGTCAGCACCGCCCTGGCCACCCGCGACTTCCAGGACGTGCACCACGACCGCGACGCGGCCGTCGAGCGCGGCTCGAAGGACATCTTCCTCAACATCCTCACCGACACCGGCCTGGTGCAGCGGTTCGTGTCGGACTGGGCCGGACCCGAGGCGCTGATCCGGTCGATCAAGATCCGGCTCGGCGTGCCGTGCTACGCCTACGAAACCCTGACGTTCACGGGCCGCGTGGTGTCCCGCGAAGGCCGCGAAGTCGTCGTGGCGGTGTCGGCCGTCGACAGTCTCGGCGAGCACGTCGCCGGGACCGTGGAGGTGACCCTGCCGTGACGCTTTCGGGCAAGGCGGCCATCGCCGGGATCGGCGCGACGGAGTTCTCGAAGGACTCGGGCCGCAGCGAGCTGCGCCTGGCGGCCGAATGCGTGTCCCACGCGCTGGTCGACGCCGGCCTTTCGGCGTCCGATGTGGACGGTCTGGTGTCGTTCACGATGGACGGCAACGCGGAGATCGCGCTCGCGCGCGAACTGGGGATCCCCGAACTGAAGTTCTTCAGCCGCGTCCACTACGGCGGCGGTGCTGCGGCGGCGACCGTGCAGCAGGCCGCGATGGCGGTCGCCACCGGCGTCGCGGACGTCGTCGTCGCCTACCGCGCGTTCAACGAACGGTCCGGGCACCGCTTCGGCCAGGTGTCCTCGGCGGCGGCCGGCCAGGTCAATTCGTCCGGTGTGGACAACGCGTTCCACTACCCGATGGGGATCGCGACCCCGGCGGCGACGGTGGCCATGGTGGCACGGCGTTATTTGCACGACTACGGCGCCACGAGCGAGGACTTCGGGCGCGTCGCCGTGATCGACCGCAAGCACGCGGCGACCAACCCGAACGCCTGGTTCCACGGGCGGCCGATCACCCTCGAGGAGCACCAGGCGTCCCGCTGGGTGGCCGAGCCGCTGCACCTGCTCGACTGCTGCCAGGAGAGCGACGGCGGTGTCGCGCTCGTCGTCACGAGCCTTTCGCGGGCCCGAGACCTGGCCCAGGCGCCGGCGGTGATCGCCGCGGCGGCGCAGGGGAGCGGGCCGGACCAGTACGTGATGACCAGCTACTACCGCGACGACCTCGCGGCGCTGCCGGAGATGAGTGTCGTGGGCAGGCAGCTGTGGGGCCAGTCCGGCCTCGGACCGTCCGATGTGGACGTCGCGGTGCTGTACGACCACTTCACGCCGTACGTCCTGATGCAGCTGGAGGAGCTCGGCTTCTGCGGCCGCGGCGAAGCGAAGGACTTCATCGCCGGCGGCGCGCTGGAGCTCGACGGCGCGCTGCCGCTCAACCCGCACGGCGGCCAGCTCGGCGAGGCCTACATCCACGGCATGAACGGCATCGCCGAAGGCGTCCGCCAGATCCGCGGCACGGCGGTCAACCAGGTCGCCGGCGCGGCCCGGGTCCTGGTCACCGCGGGTACCGGCGTTCCGACGAGCGGGCTCATCCTGACGAGTGACTGACCCATCACCTCATTGACGGCTGGTGCGCGGCCGTCGTGGATGTCACGGTGGAGACACCATCCACGACGGAGAGTGAGGCTGCTGGTGGACTGGGTGCTCACCGCGGTGTTCGCGGCGCTGGCGCTGCCGTGCGTGCTGCGGCTCGCCCGCCTCGACTACGCGCGGCTGGGACACGGGGTCCGCCACGGCGACCTGGCCGAGCTGCTGCTGGTGGTCGCGATGGTGGCGATGCTCTCGCCGGTCGGCGGCCCGATCCCGGCGGCCGGCTGGCAGGCGGTGCTGGTGCTGACGGCGGGCTGGTTCGCGGTCGCGTGGTGGCGGGGCGGTCCGGGCTGCGCGCACCACGCCCTCTCGGCGGCGGCGATGTGCTACATGGTCACGGCGATGCCCCACGGCGGGATGGATCACGGGCCGTGGCTGACGATGTCCGCCATGGATTCGCGGTTGGCGTTGCCGCTGGTCGCCCTTGCGGCGGCAGGGTATTTCGTGGTGGACGCCGCCCGGACGGGAGTGCTCATCGTGCGCGGGCCGTCGGTGACCGCCGAGTCCGGGCACGCCTCGCGCGCGGTGTGCCGGACGGTGATGGGGGCCGGAATGGGGTACATGCTGCTGGCGTCGGCTTTGTGAGCCTGGGCCGGATGCCGCGAATGACTCATTCGGGACCTCGCAGGTCCCGAATGAGTCATTCGCGCAAGGCCGGGTGGTTAAGGATTCCTCTGCCGCGCAAGCGGTCAACGGAAGGCCGTGAATGTCGCATTGAGAGACTCTATGTCCCTCAATGCGACATTCACGGCCGGGGGGGAGCACC
>NZ_JBFBBN010000032.1:0-53687 GCF_040682715.1 Amycolatopsis sp. NPDC051128
CCGGAACCGCCGTCGCCGGTGGCGCGGTCCGGGCGGGCGGACTTGGCGGGGTGCCACAGCATCGACAGCGCGGCCTCCCGCACCTGGACGTCGAAGCCGTAGCGCTTGGCGCCGGTCTGCTTGTCCTCCCACTCCGACTGCTTCAACTCACCGACGACCATCAGCCGGTCACCCTTGCGGCAGTCGGCGACGTTCTCGGCCTGGCGGCGCCACACGGTGCAGCGCAGGAACGTCGCCCCGGCGTCGCGCCACTCCCCGGCGTCCTTGTCGAACCGGCGATCGTTGGCGACCAGGGTGAACGAACACACCCCCGCCCCGGAGGGGGTGAACCGCATCTCCGGGTCACCGGTCAGGGTCCCGGCCATCGTGATCTCGGGAAGTCCAGCCATCACAAATCACTCCATTCGTTGGGCAGGCACGAACGCGCCCCGGCCGGGTGGCCGGGGCGGGATGCGTTCGCACGGGTTGGTGTGCGCGGTCTGCGGTTGTGGTGGTGCGGCGGTGTCGGCCGGGGTCAGCAGTGGTTGAGCACGGCGGTGATGGCGGCGCGCTCGCGCTTGTCGACGGTCATGCGGTAGGTGTGCTTGACCGCGGTCCAGCGGGCGACGTAGCCGCACCGGTCGAGCGCAGGCAGCCAGCGGGCGGGGTCCTGGTCGCCCTTGGCGCGGTTGGACGTCGCCGTGACCGCGATCAGGACGGCCGGGTCGTTGGCGTAGCGCTCCCGCTCGGCCCGCGACCAGCTGCGGGTGCCGGAGCGGGCGGCCTCGGCCAGCGGCACCATATGGTCGATGTCCAGCGGGCCGGGAGTGGTGACCGTGACCCCGTCATACGGGGACACCCACGTGCCGCTGGTGATCCGGCAGCCCGCGCCGGTGGTCACGCCACGGCCTTGGGTGCGCAGCGCATTCTCCCGGGCGTCGCACTCCCCGGCCACGCGGTCCCAGTGCGGCCAGTCGTCGCGCCGGTAGTGGTTGCCGGTGTCCTCCGCTGCGACGGGCAGTGCGGCCAGCTGGCCGCGCACGGCCGCGACGTCGATCCGGGCGGTGGCCGGGGTGCCGCCGCCGTCGGCGGCAGGTCCCCCGCTGCCGATCCTCGGGTGTTGGCATCCGGCCGGGGTGGTCGCCACAGCGGCGGCCAGCGCGAGGGCGGTGAGCGTGCCGCGGTTCATCGGCGGCTCCGTTCGGCGCGGCGGTGGGCGACCCAGGCGTCGTTGACGGCTTCCTGTCCACGTTGGACGGCGTCGTGGGTGCCACCGGGCCGGGCCATGTCGGCGTTGTCGCGGTTGCGGCCCTGGGGCGGGTCGGCCGGGGTGCTCACGCGGCCACCCCCATCACGGCCAGGGCGCGGGCGGCGTCGCGGGTGGCGCGGGCGCGGGCCTGGTCGGCGGCCCGCCAGATCACCACCGGGAACGCGCCGTCCTCGCCCGGGGCGGCCGGGCGGAGCACGGGATCACCGGGCTGGCCGGGGTGGGTGTAGGCGAACCAGCGCAGCCGGAAAGTCTGCGCGTCGGCCCGGTCCGGGACCGGCAGCTCCAGCCCCGGCGCGGCGGCGCGGATCATCGACGCCGCGACCGCCGGGCGGGTCACGCCGACGGCGAAGATCGCACCGGTGGGATCGGTGAGCACGGTCGGGGTGTGCACGCGCAGGCACGCGTACACATCGGTGATGGACAGATCCGGGGCAGGCAGGAACATCGCGTCTCCTCGACATGGGGTGGGTGTCGCCGGACCGGCAGGGCATGACAAGGCCGGCCGCCGGTCCGGCGACGTCTGCGGGGGTGGGGGCGGGTGCCCGCCGGAAACCCGGGCGGGCGAAGAGGGCTAGCTGAAGTAGCTGGCGGGCAGCTCGCCGGTGCGCAGCAACTGGCGGGTGCAGCATGACTGTGTGTGATGACGGGTGGGCGTGACAGGGCTGCGGAGAGCCGGGAAACCGGGATTACGGAGCGGATTACGCCCCCGAGGGCGGATTACATCGGTAATTCGGGCCGATCCGGGGCCGTAATCCGGGCTGATCAGCGGAAATGACGGAAATTACGGGCTAGCCTGTGGCCGTGGCCGGGTCGCCGAACCCCGCGAATCCGGGGTTCGGCGACCCGGCGGCGGTCGTAATTCAGACCTGGTCGTAGCCCTGTTCCAGCAGGGCGGTGCGGCCCACGTGGAGTTGACGCACAGTGATCGGGTCGACGGGGTAGAGGTTGTCCGTCGACGGGATTTTCAGCCCGTACTCCTCGCGCAGCAGCGCCACCAGCTTCGTCTTGGTGAGCGCCTTGTACGGCTTGTAGCCCGGGGCGAGGTTGCGCAGCGCCCCGACCAGGTCCCCGGCGTTGACCGCGTCGTCACCGGTCATGACCGTGGCCAGGTCGGCGATGATGTCGCGTTCCACCGGCCCAGCCGGGGTGGCCGGCGTGGTGGCCCCACCGCGCATTTCGGCCCCACGCTGGGCAATCGCCCCGAGCTGGTCACCGTTGAGGTAGAACGACCGCACCACCCCGGGGCTGTCCATGAACCCCACGGTGACCAGGGTGCCCGCATCGTTGAGGGCGTCCTTCGTCTTGGGCTTCAACCCGAGGGCGGAGATGCCGTTCTCGTGGGCCTTGTCCCCGAGCACGACGTTGTTGCGGGTCTTGTCCCCGATCGCCCCGCAGGCTTTGTTGCTGGTCACCGACACCAAATCCCGCGGCAGCGACTTGTCCGACGGGACCGGGGTGGCGAACACCAGCACCACCCCGTACTTGCGGGCCGCGGAGTAGAACCGGACCACCCAGTCGATCAGGTCAGCCCGCTCCTTGGGCTCGCCCTGACGGAAGAAGCTCTGGCACTCGTCGATGACCACGATCCGCGGCCGGAGCCCCGGTTCCTTCGCCGCGACCTCCCGGTTGACCTCCTTCACCCCGTGCTTGACCAACAGGTCACCGCGTTTGGCCAGGTCAGCGTGCAGATTCTTGATGTGGTCCAGGCACGCTTCGACGTTCTCGGGGGTGTCGCCCTTGACGTAGGTGGACAGCACCGGCTCCAGCGGGGTGAAGTCGTTGTTGTCGGCGAAGACGAACACGTCGATGTCCACCAGCGGATCCAGCGCCGCGCCCGCGAGCAGGGCGAGGATCATCGTGGTCTTGCCCGATCCCATGGTTCCGGAGAACACGAAGTTCCGTTCGTTCACCGTGGTCTCCACCACCGACCCGCGCGGGGACATCCCGACCGGGAACCCGGCGAAGAAGTCCGTCGAACCGTCGGTGAGCAGCGGATACGCCTCCACCGGCTCGCGCAGGACCCCCGGTTCCAGCCGGAACAGGTCCATCACCGTCGGGTCGTCCGGGTCAGCGTCGATGAACAGCTCCTGAGGCAGGCACCCGAGGTTGTGGGCCAGCAGCTCGTTCGCCCGGCGGATGTCGGCCACCGATGCGCCCATCGGCAGGCGCAGCTTGGCCGAGTAGCCCCGGCCGCCCTCGGCCAGCATCGGCGGGCGCACCCACGGGTGGTCGGTGTCCCGGTTGGGCCAGCCGGCCTTGATGTGGCCGTTGAGCTTGGCGTTGCCCAGGTTGGCCAGGGCCGTGATCAGCGCGTTCTCCGTCAGCTCCAGGTAGGCGACCCGGGCGGAGGTGCTGGTGCGCAGGTTCTCCGGCAGCACGTGCTCCCCGAGGGCTTTGCCGTCCTTCCAGCGGCGGAACGCCCACACCCCCGCGGTGGCCAGCCCGAACAGCCAGATGTGCAGCACGCTCCAGGTCACGACCGCGGCGCCGGTGGTGAAGATGGTGCCGATGGTGCGCAGCACATCGGTGAGGTTCCAGTTCCCGAACCACCCACCGAAGCCGTTGACGATCCCGGCCACCATGCTGATGCCGAGCAGGATCACCAGAACCAGCGCGGTCTTCTGGGTGACTGCCCAGCCGAGTTCGAACCGCAGCTTCGCCGCCTCCGCGGCGATCTTGCGCTGCTCGGTGATCTGCTTGTTCAGCTCCGCCACCCGGTCGAGTTCGTTCTTCTCCAGGGCGGCCCGCCGGGCGGCGCGGGCGTCGGTCTGGCCCTTCTCGGCCTTGCGGCGCTGCCGCTCGGCCTCCGCGCCCTTGGCGATGATCGCCACGTGCCGGTGGGCGAACCGCACCGCGGGTCCGCCCTTGGACCTGGCCAGTCCGGTGCCGCCCTTGGCGACGGTCACCGTCTTGCGCGCCGCCGCGGTCAGGTCCGCCTTGTACCCGGCGTAGCGGGCGTCCCGGCGGGCCTTCTGGTCGGTCAGCAGCGCCCATTCCTCATCGGTGACGATCTCCCCCTCGATCACCTCGCGGGCGGACTCGACCGCGCTGCCGGGGCTGGACTGGTGCTGGTCGGAGCGGCCGGGCAGGTGGTGGACGGTGGCCAGGTCCCCCGCCGACCCGGCGGACTCGCAGACGGGTCCGGTCGTGGACTCGGTGACGGGTTGAGTGGTGGACTCGGGGTGGTCGTCGTGGTCGGTGGGGTTCATGGCGGTGGTGGGCCTTTCGTGCGTGGACTGGTGCACCACGCGGGGCAGGACCGAACCCACCGGTACCCCGGTCTCCGGGGCAGGGTGGGTCCGACCCTGCCCCGCGAGTGCGGTGGGTCTAGTCGCTCCCGCCCGTCGGGCGGTCGGCGATGAACTGGTTGCGCAACTTCGTGGCCGGGGCCTTGCCGCACTTGAGCGTCCGGCGGATGGACTCCGCGTTCGTCGGGTCGAACCCCGCGGGCGGAGCCTTGACCGCCGCGTCGAACTCGGCGGTCAGCTCCTCGAACGTCCGCCGCTTCGGCTCGGGAATCGTGGCGCGCGCCGACCGGCGGCCGGCGGACTTGCGCCGCGCCGGAACCGCCCGCCCAAACCCGGACTCGCCGGACCCGTCGGTGTCACCCTCATCGGCGATGGCCGTCGACCCGTCCGGCTGCGTAGGGTCGAGAGTGGCGACCCCGCCCGGCCCCTCCCCCTCGCCGGACGGGGTCGTCTGCTGCCCCGACCCGTCCGCGGCGCTGTCGGTGAGGCGACGGAAGTGCAGCCCCGCGAGGTAGGCGGCGGCCTCATCCGCCAGCGTGCTGCCGATCTCGCCATCCGGGGCGGGGGCGACCGGCAGGCCGGCCACCGCGGCCGGGTGCAGCTTCCCGCGCCGCAACCGGTAGCGGCCCGGTGCGAACACCAGCCGGGCGGTGCCGTCGGTGTCGATCTCGGCCACCGCGTGCGCGATCGCCGCGCGGCGGGCCTTGTCGACGCGGGCGGCGGCGACCTTGCGGGTGGCCAGCTCCGCGCGCTGCTCGGCCAGTTCCTGCCGCGCCAGCTTGCGCATGGCCTGCTCGGCCGGGCTCCGCCGGGGCGCCGCCGACACCAGCTGGTGCGCGGCAACCCCGGCGATCGAGACCAGGCCCATCACGAACCCGAGGTCCCAGCCGCCGCCCTCGGGCGTGGTGGCGCCGCGGAGGACGGCGATGACGAACCCGATGGCGGCGAACACCCACGTCCCGGTCTGCAACGCCCACACCGGACGCTCCGGTGTGCGGACCCGGGAGACGTGCACCGCGATCGAGAACGCGACCATGCCCCACTCGGACAGGATCGGCAGCAACGCGCCGGTCTCCCCGAGGTGAGCCGCGCCCCAGTGCGCCGCCGACGGAACCGCGATCGCGGCCGAGAACACCATCAGCGGGTAGATCAGCAGGTCCACGATGTGCGCGCCCGCCCACGTCCGCACGGCCTTGAACCGGGCGCCCCAGCGCTCCCGCGTTTCCTTCCTGTCCGCCTTGGCGTCGGCCTTGTCCTGGCGGGTGTTGTCCAGCTGGAGCCGGGCCAGCTCCAGTTGCTGTTCGAACCGCTGCTCCCGGTCCTCCCGCGCCCGGCGGGCCTCGCTTTCCTTGTCCAGTCGGGCGATCTCGGCTTTCTCGCTGCGGTAGCTCATCGGGTCACCTCCCGTCGGTTCCGCGCCACCGCCTCATCCGCGGGGGCGGGTTCGGTCCCGGCCGGGGCGGCCGGGGTCGTCGTGTCGGTGTCGGGTGTGCCGTCGGTGAGGCGGGCGACCGGGATGGTGCCCAGCACCGTGGCGCGCGCCTTGCGGGCGGCGGCAGTGCGGCGGTGCACCAGCACCTCGTGCCGCACCCACAGCGCCGCCACGACGGCGGAGAGCAGGTCCAGCCACGGCGTGAACACCACTCCGCCGATCAGCGGCACCCCCACCCCGGCCAGCTCGATCACGTGCGAGCCGCACCAGGCCACCGCCGTCTCCTGCCGGGTCCGGCAGGACCGGTCGCGCTGGGGCGTGTCTCGGGTCATCCTCACCACCCCTCCCGGGGATCGATGCTCGCGAGGAAGCGGGCCAGCGCGGCGGTTTCCTCGGCCTGCTCGACCGCCATGGCGAGTTCGTCGCGGAACCGCAGCGCCGCCCGGACCAGGAACACCACGTGCCACAGCCCCCGCAGGCCCAGCACGATCGCCAGCACCACCGCGAGCGTGTTCAGCCAGGCGACGGTGCCGGTGAACCAGGCCAGCACCGTGAACGCGCCGGTGCCCAGCAGAATCCCGGGCAGCACGCTGGCGCTCTCGTCGATCAGCGCGGCCAGCTCGGCCGGATGCACGAACGCCTCGGGCGTTGCGGCGGCGCCGTTGTGGTTGTCGTTGAGTTCACGCATGTGCTGCCTCCCAATGCATCCGCGCTCCCGGCGGGCCGTGGCCGGCCGCGGGGGCGGTGTGCTCGAAGTAGTGCGGGTCGTAGTCGGTGGCGTTGTGGCCGTCGAAGTAGTGGTTGACCCGCCCCGTCGGCGGGGTCAGCACCTGCGTGCTGGCGTAGCGGTCGGCGCGGGCCATCACCCCGGTCAGCAGCCGCACGATCAGCACCAGCACGGCGCGGGTCAGGTGCAGCCCCAGCCACACCACGACCGCGGCGAAAACCTTGCACAGCACCCACGTGCCGTTGCGCTCCACCAACCGGCGCAGCAGCAGCACCGTGGCCGCCGCGTCGTGGGCTGCGGCGGTGTCTGCCGTGGACATCACCGCGGCCCCCGCGAGACCTTGTGCCACGCCTCGAAGGCGACGTCGTTCATCTGCTCGGCGCCGGAGTCGGCGGTGGCCGCCGCCAGCGCCAGCGTGGCGTGCACCTGCGCCGCGGCGAGCTTGCCCGCGGTCTCGGGAAGGACGTAGCCGTTGCCGTACTTCGCCAGCAGACGCTCAGCTTCCATGTAGTGCTCGGGTCCAGTCATCGGCCGACCGCCTCCCGGGCGCACGGCGTGCACGACGATCCGCCGTTGGGCAGAACGGTCCCGCAGAAGATGCACTTGCTCTTGCCGTTGGGCACGATCACGACCGGCTGGCTACCGCTGCTGCGGCCCGCGTTGCTGCTGGCGGTGTGGTTCCTGCGACTCATGGTCAGCACTCCTCGGTGATCGGGTCGGTGTCGTCGTCGGGGTAGATGTGGGCGGTGATCCCGACCGGCCGGCCGAGCCGGTACCCGCGTTCGGGCACCTCCCCGAACGCGGTCAGGTGCATCCCGTCGCTGCTGGTGTGCTCGCGGCGGTTGGACAGGTCGAGGAAGTCGGCCCAGGCGGTGTAGATGTCGCGGACTTCCTGCCCGGTCAGGCCGGTCGTGGCGACCTCGCCGAGGAGCTGACCGGTGCCGACCCGCCACACCAGCGGCACCAGCCCGGCCCGGTTCGCGTTGTGCAGCACCGTGGCCAGGACCGCGTGAGCGCGGATCTGCCAGCGGCGGCGGTCGACATCGGTGATCGGGCCGAACAGGCCCGATCCGCTGTGGTCGGTCATGACAGTCTCCCGGCTTCTCGGGGCGGGCTACTTGTGACGGTTGCCGTTGGAGTTCCAGCAGCTGTCGTTGAAGCAGTTGCCGTTGGCGTTGGTCGGCCACCCGCAGCCGATGCACGGCGGGTTGCCCTTCGCGCACGGCCGGGCACCAGCAAGCGCGGCGGGGATGGTGTTTTCGGGCATGACGGATCACGCGTCCTTTCCGGACTCGAATTCAGGGCGTTGGCGCTTCTGTTGCGCGGCGGCCGTTTCCGCCGCCTGTGGTGTGATCAGCGGGCCGTACGAGGTGGCTCCGGAGGAGTCAGGCGGCGGGGTCGTCGGCGAGGCGTGCCCACTCGCGGTCCCAGTCGATGCCCTCGGCCTCACAGCCGGCCGGGACCAGGGCGTAGGAGGCTTCCAGCAGCGACCGCACGGTGTCGCGGGCCACCGGCAGCCGCGCCACCCCCGACGGCGACTCCAGCCACACCACCAGCAGCATCGGATTGCCGCCGGTGTCAGGCATGACCTGCACATCCCCGTCCCCGGCGGGTTCGGCGAGCCCGGCGCGCAGCAGCTCCCGGGCGAACATCCACCGTTGCCCGTCCAGGTGCAGCACGATCGCCCACGGGTCGGCGGTGTTGTACTCCCAGAAACCCTCGATCGTCGTCCGTCCGTAGAACCGGACGGAGAAGGGAAACCGAATCTGCGTCACGACTCCTCCCCCCGGCCCAGGTGCGTGCGCAGCGTCCGAGGCAGGTTGAACGCGGTGATCGCCGCGGCGAGGATGCGGTCGTGGTCGAACGCGAACCCGCCTGCCCGGGCCACCTTGACCGCCACCCGCACCGGCATCCATTCCGCCGCCATGGCGTCGTCGGCCGCGACCGGATCCGGTGCCTCATCCGGCAGCACCACGGCGTAGGCGACCGACACGTAGCGGCCCCGGGCGTCGCGGCCGGGAGCGTCGAACACTCCGACCTGGTGCACGAACGCGGACTCCGGCACCGTGACGCCGGTTTCCTCGGCCAGCTCCCGCACCGCCGCCTCCCGCGAGGTTTCTCCCGCATCGACGTGACCGCCGGGGAGGGCGAGCTTGCCCTTGTGCGGGTTCCAGCCCCGCTGGATCACCAGCACGTGCCAGACCCCGCCCCGCAGGGTGAACGTGACCATGTCCGCGGCGTAGAACACCGGGGCGCGGTCATCGAAGCGGGCGGCGACCTTCGCGGCGAGCGAACCAATCAACGACATATCCACTGTCCTTTCAGGAAAGAGAGCTGGCAGAGAGGCGATCAGGGGGTTGGGTGGATCAGGCGGCGCGCAGCTGGCGAACCGGCGAGCCAGCCAGCAGGCCGGTGACGTAGGAGACGAACGAGCGCTCCGCACACGGGTGCACCGCGTCGGTCTGCGGGTCCCGCAGCGTGGTGCGCAGCCACAGCGTCAGCCGCGCCACCGACCAGCCCTGACCGCGGCGCTTGGCGATCGCGGCCACCAAGGCCTCCAGGAACTCCGGCCGCACCCGCGGTGCCCGCACGGCAGCCTTCGCCGCGACCGGGCACGGCCCGGCGAGGTTGGACAGCGGCGGCCGGCTGGTGTGCGGCCGGGACGCCACCGCGACCTCCCGCTCGGCCTCGGCCAGCAACCGGACCTGCGCCGCGACGTCGCGGTAGACCCCGGCGCGGCGGTGCATCACCGCGTCACGGGTGCCGCGGGTCAGGACCCGAGCGTTGGCGGCCAGCAGCCCTGCCAGCCTCTCGAACCGGCGCGCCACCACAGCCGTGCCGTCCTCGCGAACCAGCACCAGCGGGTTCCCCTCGGCCGCCGCGGGCTCGGCCTCGGCCAGCAACCGCAGCTGCGCCGCGACATCGCCGTAGACCGTCGCCCGGACACCCGTCACGATCTCCGGCAGCCCGGCGGTGCTCAGCAGCGCGGCGTTGCGGGTCAGGGTGTCGGCCAGGTCGCGGAACCGGGCCGCAACCGGGGTGGTCAGCGTGCGAGACATGAGCGGTCCTTTCGTGCGGGACGGAGCCGGGAGCAGGCATGGCGGTGCCCCGGGACGAATGCGGAAATCAGGAATCGGTGCGCGGAAACTGCGCGGGAAACGCGGGTGGTGCTGGTCAGGCCGCGAGGGCCGGGGCGCTGTTCTTGATCTCTTCGCGGGTGGCGTCCAGCGCCGTCAGGAAAACCCGGGCCAGGCGCATCGCCTCCATGCCGTGCGGGCCGTCGAACTCGCTCCGCACGGTGCTGTACGCGACGTCCAGCCAGTGCTCCCGCTCCCACGGCGTCGCCGACGCAGGCGGCATCGTGGCCAGCACGTGCGCGAACACCGCCGGAACAAACAGGCGATCAGTCATGACTGCCTCCCGCAACGCAGTGCGATCCAGGTGGTGACCAGCGACGCGGCCACCCCGATGGCGCGGTGCGCGGCCTGGTCCAGCTCAGTCAGCGCGGTCCCCGGCCCGGCGACATCCACCACACCGTCGCGGCGCTGCACCGTCGCGTGCTCGACGTAGCCCTGCTTCCCCGCCAGCCGCGCCAGCGCCATCAGCGGCTCCCGGCGATCGATCACGTAGTGCGTGACCGCGTTGACCGCCGCACCCGCAGCCAGCGCCCGCAGCGGCACCCGGAACCCCAGCACCCGCGTCACCACCACCGCCGCACCCACCTGCCCCGCCGTGTAGCTCGCGACGTGCCGGGCGCAGTGCTTCGCACCCTCCCGTCCCGGCAGCCCCTTCCCGGCCGCGTCCTCGTTGGACTGCAACCACTGGTCACACAGCGGGTGGATGTCGGCGAACGTCGCCTGCAACGCCGCGAACAGCGCCAGCCCTCGAACCGTCGAGATCGCCATCTCAGGCCACCTCCCCCAGGTCCATCGCGCGGGTTCCAGCGATTTCGCTCAATCGGAGCTTGATCACCCGGGCCATCTCCTCGGCCCCCGACGCCTCACGCACCTCGTGCTCCAGCAGCTCCGCCTCGATCAGCTCCAGCTCGGCCACCACCGCGTCGATCTCCGCGATCTCCGCGAACAGCTCGGCCACCCCGCCGAAGTCCTCCCCCGCGAGCCCGTCACCAGCCAGGCCGGTCGTGTCGGCGAAGTAATCGAAGTCCAGGCCAACCGCGGCCATCTCGACCTGGCGGCGGCTCGGGTGTGCATTCCTCATCGGGTTGATCCCTTCGTCGTTGTGTGAATAGTCCACCATGTGCCGACCTAGGTCACCATCGGCCATTCGAGTGAACTAGGTCGGCATAGACCGACCGTGGCTAGACTTGAGTCATGAAGACTGACCCTGCGCAGATGGCTCCTTTTGAGTCCATCGCGGATCAACTTCGAAAGCGGATTGTCAATGGAGACCTCGCCAAGGGCGCGAAGTTGCCATCAAGTCGCGAGCTTGCGAGCACCTACAACGTTGCGATCATGACCGCACAAAAAGCTGTGCGCCTGCTCGTTGAACAGGGCTGGGCCGTGTCGCGCAGTTCACTGGGAACCTATGTCAGCAGTGCCTGGGACGAAGTCGAACGCACTCCCACATTGCGTGAGTTGGCAACACGCGTCCAAGAGCTTGAGGCCCAGGTCGCAGCACTACAGAAGTCCGTGGGGCGGTCGGAGGCCGGCCAGTCCTAGCCATGTCCCAGGCCGCGGAAGAACTCGACCACGCTGTCGATCACACCGTCTCCTTGATCTTTGGCCGTGTTCACCATGCCAGCCGCGTCGTGGGGATGCTTGATCACCAGGGCGAGAACCGCCAGGACGATCACCGCGCCGACCACCTTTTTCAGGATTCCGCCGCCGGTCTTCAGGTTGAACGGGTTCTTGGACATCGCGTCTCCTAAGCGCCTTGGCCGTCCGGCCTGGTTGATGTTGATGACTCCATGAAACAGCCCCCTGAGCTGCCCGAACAGGGCACACTAGGGGGCACACTCGTACAGTGGGGCACAGTCGAAGGTGGAGGTCAGCGGGTGGGCAACGACCGGCTAGAGGCTCTAATGCTGGAGGCTGGCTACCTTCGCGAGGACGGGAGTGTGGGCCTGAAGGTCTTCGCTCGCGCTGTCGGCGACCAGGCTGGCAAGACGTACACCCACACGTACGTTCGCCGGTGGCTCGACGGGATGGTGCCGCGCGATGCCAAGACCCGAACTGCCATAGCCAGCGCACTTGGACATCGACTTGGCCGCCGCATTGGCGTGGATGAGATCGGCTTTGGCAAGGCACAGAAACTCCGACCTGACATCGGACTCGACTATCCGGATCAGCTTGCAGATAGCGTCAGGTCTGTCGCGCGGTTATGGCAGGCCGATATCGACGGCATGTCGAATTTGCTTGATGCACCAGCGAATGCTGCCGCTTGGAACGAAGCAGCCTTGTCGTGGCTCGTTACTACGCGCGATGACGTCCTGAGCGATACAGGCAAGCGCAAAGTAGGTGAAGCTGACATCAGGGGCATCAAGAAAACGACCGAGATGTTCGACGCGCTCGACGGCGAACACGGCGGCGGTCACGCCAGGAGTGCCCTAATTGAATTCTTAAGAACTGACCTTGTCGGACTCCTCGCAGGCCATACGCAAAACGACTCTCTTCGAAATGAGTTGTTCAAAGCAGCAACGCAGGCCGCCCTCCTCGGAGCTTGGATGTCCTATGACGCCGGTATACACGGGCTGGCGCAACGATACTTCATTCAAGCATTGAGGATTTCAGAGAGCGCCAATGATCGCCTTTTGGGCGCCAGCGTACTTGACGCCATGAGCCATCAGGCCACTTTTCTCGGCCGCTACAAGGAAGCAGCCAATCTGGCAAGGACGGCCCGCATGGGAACTACTCTTTCGGGATCCGCCAGCGCCGCCGCCCATTTCCATGCAATGGAAGCGAGGGCACTCGCGAGACTCGGCGACTCGGCCGGGTGCGACCGGGCAATGGCAGCGGCTGTCAAGGAGTTCGAGAGGCGCGACCCTGAAAACGACCCAGCCGACTGGTTCTCATATTTCAACGAGGCAGAACTGGCCGCCGAGCTTGGACACTGCAACCGGGACCTCGGTCGCTCAAGCGACGGCGTCACTTATGCCGCACAATCCCTGGGGCCAACGCCAAGCGGCTACGTGCGAAGCGACTTTTTCGCCACAATGGTTCTTGCTGACTCCCACCTCGACGGGGGCGACGTGACGCAGGCTTGCGATGTCGCGCTAAAAGCCATCGAGATCGGCGAGTCGTTGAAGTCTGCTCGGTGCAGCGCGTACGTCAACGAATTCCGTACGCGCCTCACCAAAGTCGGCAAAAGTTCCGAGTCCAAGGAATTTCTAGAGAGGGTGACCTCAGCCCGACTGTGGACACCGCAGGACGCTAAAAGGGCGCCCAGTCGCGCCGGTCTCCACCTGTCCTGATCGCAGCAACACGTTTCCGGACCTCTTGCGCAGCCTTGCCTGTCGTCTTCCCAGCGAGCCAAAGAGTCATCGCGATCTCTCGATAGCTTGCTAACGTTTCGTAGCCACTCCAGTTCATGATGTCGAAACCGTACACGTCCACAAACTTTCGATACTCTTCGGCCGAATGCCATCCAAACCGTTCATAAAAAAGAGCGGTCTGCACTAAATCCCACTCACGTGGACCGACACAGAAGCTGTCCAGGTCTATCAGACAGGGTTTGCCATCTCTCGAAAGAATGACGTTGCCCACGTTCGCATCGCCATGGATTACACCCTGGGGCAATGAAAAAGCCAACTCGTCGTAGCTGTCCTTTAATTCCGCAAGTCGCCGCCGCAAGAATTCTGCGTCATCTCGACCAAGGCTGCGAGAACTGTCCAATCGATCTTCGATCTCGACGAACGGCTGTTTCAGCCTCAAGCCAAGACTCTCGGGAGCATGCAAGCGATGAAGATCGCGAATGAGTTCAGCCACCTGCACAATCGAGGCGTACTCTTCCTTTTCGGACACCGACTTCCAGAACGTGGCAGGATAGCCAGACGCGTCGACTGGCTGAGGAATGTCGACCGCCCGATTCGCGGGATAGTTTTCGGTTGCCAGCCAGCGCGCCACGTCGACCTGTTGACGGGCGTCCTCAAAGCCACGCTGTTCGCGTCCAATGCGAAGAATGATGTGACCCCGGAGCCGGAACACCGCGTTGGAGCCAATCCGGATCAGCTCGGCATCTCGCCCGTCAACACCAGCCTTTTTACAGGCAGCGTCGGCGACCTCGCGTGCCGACTCTTCGGTCAAACCCTCAGCCTGACTCATGTGTCGCCTCCTTGCGGTTCGAGAGCGGTCACAACACTATCGAGATTCAAGGTGCCTGCACGGCGGCTCCCGTCGATAGCCGCCGGCCACGTCGTCGGCAAGGGCGAGCCAGAAACCGCGCGAGTCCGACAAGTGCCCCCCAAGCGTGTGCCAGGACAGCCCAGGATGCTCTCTGCGCAACTCCTCAAGCGCTGCTCGCGCTAGCCCTCGTCGCTGGTACTCCGGGGTCGTGAAGGGTTGCTCAACCCAGCCCAGACCGCAGTCAGCACAGACGACGTAGTCGACGGCGAAGACAGGCTCCCCATGGATGGTGGCCGCCCTCTCCCGCCAACCGGATCGTTCAGACGAAGGGCCATCGCGCCACGAGGCACCGGAGCCTGTCGGGTCTGGCCGCCTGCGTACGCGCCCAGCAAGCACCGACCACCATGTCCGGCGTTCGCCTTCTCGCCGCACCTCAGCGGTAGTCGCCACGAGACGAGCCACTGTCTCCGCAGCGTTTTCTTGAGCCTCCTCGGATCCCATACGACGAGCATATGGCCCGTCAATCAACCCTCGCTTGGCGGGGAATCCAATTGAGATTGACCATTGTTCTTCCCAGCTTCAATTTCTTTCGGCTTCTCAACCTTTTTTAGAGATTCAAGGCCAATGCGAGCGGCCGCTCCTGAGGCTAATCCAGTTTCCAGACTCCGAGACGCAATGCCAGTCGCTACTCCCACAAAGGGAGGCACAGCAATAAGTTCAATCTTGCGGATAATCTCGTGAAGCGCCCCCAGCCATCCGAGCACACTTTTCGTTGCCGATCTCTCAGCAATTGTCCGCTCCGCGACGATCTCAACTTGAATCGCGGCATTCTGCACCACGCTGACCAATGACGAGAACCCTCGTAGGCGAACATAGGTAATTCTCTCAAGAATTACCATTAGCTGCTGGGTGATCCGAACGCGGGCAACCTCGGGAATATCTGGAGCATTCGCAACCTCTAATTTTAGGCGCCCTAACATATCATAGACCTCGTCGAGAGTCGCAACGATGTCTGCTTCCCTGCGCGGACCATGTTCCGGAACCGCAAGTTTAAGGATTGACGAGAGCGCTGACAGAGAGTCGAGCGCAGCCTCGGAAATGAACACTTCGGACGTGTACGGATGGGAATCGTTCACGCCAAACCCGAAGATCGGCTTTGCCCATTCATCACGCCTCCGCAGCAACGCCTGCTGATTGTGACGCTTATGTGACAGCGAGTAGACGTTGCGTTCAACATCGCCGAGTAATGCAGCCACTTCAGCACGCACCGACACTGCGTCCCCGCCGGTCGCAACATGCCCGGCGATGACCCCCCACCAGGAGCCAAGAGTATTTTGTCCATCCAAACCATGGAACAACGACAGCACTGCATACAGGCGCCCAGCTGGCTCATCAGCAACATCTTCAAGAGGCAGCAACATCAAGCTCAGCCCTCTCCCTCAGCCACGGCAATGCCGGGACCACCGTCGAACAGGTTGTCCCAGCGTAGCCGCATCGTTGACGTCAATCACTCGCCTTCAAGGCGCTGGTGCAGTTGTGACACCGATTTCCCATGCTGAAGTTCTCGAAGATCAGTTCGGCGAACGGGTGTAGACCCTCGATTGAGCGCCCGCAGGCGGTGCGGTTGGCTCCTTGCTCCGAGGCGTGCGAAACGCCAGCGGGCGCACGCCTGGGGAGATGTCCGCCCTTACTGCGGACGTCCTGGACAGCCTCTGCAACTACGATGTGATTCATGTCACGGAGCCTAGCCAGCAGCTCGGCGCACAGCAGCAGACGAGGAACTCCTCACCGACTACCTGCGGGTACTCGGCCCCGACCACCCCGACACCCTCGCCGCCCGCTTCAACATCGCCTACTGGCGAGCGAGGTTGGCTCTCAGGGCGCTCAGGCGTCTTCACCGCTCCCCAATCCACCGCTGTGCGCCCAATACGTTCCCAAACACCCAAACCAGTGCGTGCTACCGAACGCGTATTCGCAGGTCAGAGCATCTACAGGGACGCGATCGTATCTAGCCCTCCGGAGGCAGGTGTCGCAGGTTCGAATCCTGCCGAGGGCACACTTCCTGAACACGCAAAACCGGCCTCTACCAGCGAGAACGCGGTAGGGGCCGATTCGCGTCTTACCCGGCCAACCCCGGCGGACTACGGCCAAATCCGGGCGTCTGTGTGCGATGCGTGTGCGCTCACCGCGCCGGGGTGCCAAGCGCAGTCTCGACCTGCCGCCCCCGCCTGAACCGGAAAGCTCAATGCTCGCCTCGACCACCAACGTGCCGACGTTTAGTCCCTGGTCAGCCCCGTTCCCATCCTTTGGTAGCCCTGCCGAGGGCACACTTCCTGAACACGCAGAGCCAGCCCCTACCAGCGAGAACGCGGCAGGGGCCGATTCGCGTCCTCCCGGCGGGCCACGACCGGATCCACGGCGAGCGGCCGACGGCCGAATTCATTGTCGCTCGCCGAGCCACTCAGTCTGGCCGGCCGACTTGGTGGCATCGATCTCGAAGTCGTGAGTTCGCCCTTACGAGTGGCCGCCCGGCCTAAACCGCGGCCGTGTGCCAGGCGTGGGAGGGGTGTTCAGACGGCGGAGACGTCGATTCGACAGTAGGCAATGAGAGGGAAGCGGATGTCCGGAAAGAATGGCTCCAAAGTGCGCAAGGGGATTGTCAAAGTACTGGTGACAGTGGGGCTCGCGGCGACCGCCGCGCTCGTCGGAGCACCTGCTGCTTCCGCGGCTCCGACACCTCCGTGCCCCGCCGGTTACTACTGTTTCTACGAACACGCCCACTATGCCGGCTGGCACCTGAACTACAACTCGACCAGCGAAGGCGACTTCGGCGACCCGCCCTCTGCCAGCGGCAACCGACGGAACGAGCTTTCGTCGATCATCAACAACGGCAACCGGACGATCTGCGTTTACGACGACCATTTCTGGGGCGCGAACTTGATCGTGCACGTGCAGCCCTACCAGGACTACGTGGATCTCTCCCAATACAAAGGGGTGAACGACAAAGCGGACATTTGGGATGTACGTGGCGGCGACGCTGTGTGCCCTCTGGTCCTGCGGTAAACCGCACGCCCGCTTCCGGGACGGGCAAGAGCCGAAAGGTCCACCCCCTTGCGTCATCCGGCGTAATTACCGCGAAGTCGGTGACGCGGAACGGAACGCCGCCGATACGCCCGGCAGGGATCTTCGTCATGGGGGCGGAGGCAGTTTTCGAGGGGATCAATCCCGTGCTGTTTTCACTACGATCACGCGGCCGGATCGCCGTGGTCAGCGTGCTGACCGCGGCGCTGGCCACCGTGGTCCCGGGCGTGGCGCAAGCTGCGGCGCCTCCGGCCAACGACGACTTCGACAGTTCCGTGGCCATCACCTCCCTGCCGTTCACCGTGCACGAGGACACGGGCGCGGCCACCAAGGCACCCGACGACCCGATCTGGTGCCAGGGGTACGCCGCGGCCGGAACGGTCTGGTTCCAGTACACCGCGACCCAGGACGGGCTGCTGCGCGCCACCACGGCGGGCAGTGACCACCGGACGCTCCTGGCCGTGAACACCGGCCTGCGCGGCCGGCTGCAGGGCGTGGCCGACGCCTGCGACTACGGGACCGACTCGGTCGTCACGTTCCGCGCGACGGCGGGGACGACCTACTTCTTCCAGGTCTCCGGCATCGAGGCTCCCGGTGGCGCGCTGTCGTTCACACTCGACACGATCGCGCCGGCGGTCAACGACGGCTTCGCGGACGCCGAGCCGGCGACCGCCCTGCCGTTCACCCGCCGCCCGGACCTCTCGGTCGCGTCGACCGAAACCGGCGAACCGGAGTCGAGCTGCGTGGACGACGAAGGCGCTCCCTCGGTCTGGTACTCCTACCGGACGTCGGACGCGGCGCGCTCGGTCACCGCGCGGATCGAGGGCACCGACGCCGCCGTCACCGTCTATACCGGGAACTCGCTGCCGGAGCTGACCCAGGTCGCCTGCGCGGGAAGCAACTCCTTCCGCCCGGCCATGTTCCCCGCGAGTCCCGGCATCGGCTACGCCATCCGCGTCACCGGGGCGCACCACAGCTACGGGCCCTTCCAGTTTTCCCTGGAGGAGACGCCGCCGCTGGCTCCGGACGTGTCCGTGTACCCGTCGTCCCCGACGGTGTTCGACAACGTCAGTTTCTCCGCGTCGTCGTGGAACTCCATCGACCTGCCGTTGGGCGGCACGTGGGACTTCGGCGACGGCACGACGGCCCCGGTCGGCGCCGAGACCGTGCACCACCGCTACGCGGCCGACGGCGTCTACCCCGTCACGCTCCACGCGACGTCCCCGGACGGGCGCACCGCGACGGTGACCGAGCCGGTCACGGTGACCACGCACGACGTCGGGATCTCCAAGTTCACCGTCCCGTCGTCGGCGCGGCAGGGGGACAGCAAGCCGATCTCCGTGGACGTGACCAACACGCGGTACACCGAAACGGTGACCGTCGTGCTGTCCAAGCGGTCGACGGCCTACTGGAGCGAGGTCGGCAGGCTGACCCTGCAGGTGCCCGCGCGGGCCACCGGCAAGGTCCGGTTCCCCTTCTCCTACACCTTCAGCCCCGACGACGCGCTCTCCGGGAAGGTCGCGTTCCGCGCGGAGGTCCAGCTGCAGTACCCGTCGACCGACGCCCGCCCGGGCGACAACGAGGCGATCTCCCTCGCCACGACCGTCAAGCCGCCCGCCACGCGCATCGTCGCCGTCTGACCACCCCCAGGGGAACACCATGAAGCTGTCCATCCGCCCGTTGACAGCCGGCCTCGCGGTCATCACAGCCGCGTTGCTGGCACCTGGTGTCGCCCATGCGGCCGCACCGTCCAACGACGATTTCGGCTCCGCCACCGCCGTCACCGCATTGCCGTTCAAAGCGAACCAGGACGTCCAGGAGTCGACGAAGGCGTCCGACGACCCCACGCCGTGCGGCACCTACACCACGTGGAGCGTCTGGTACGACTACACCGCGCCCGCCGACGCGATCGTCCGCGTGGCGCCGTCCAGCACCGGCAGTTCCCGGCCGTTCGTCGCGGTCTACACCGGTGACCGCGGCGCCCTCACCCAGGTGCCGGGCGCCTGCACGACGTGGGGCTTCCCCGGCTACGCGACGTTCAACGCCACCGCCGGCACGACCTACCACGTCATGTTCGCCCAGCAGTACAACCAGTCCGACCTGGCGGTGGAGTTCACCACCATGCCGGCGGCGCAGAACGACGACTTCGCGGCGAGCGCGGCGGCCGCGGTGCCCGGGGAGTACTCCGGCGACCTGACCGTGGCCTCGGCCGAGCCCGGCGAGGTCAGGCCGGGCTGCGACCCGGACGCCGACCGGTCCGTGTGGTTCCGGTTCACGCCGGATCGCACCCGGTCGGTGAGCGTGCTGGCGATGTTCGACTGGGGCCCGGGAATCACCGTGTACCGGGGCACTACGCCGGACTCCCTGTCCGAGGTGGACTGCGTGGCCTCCGGCGACCGCCGGTACGCCGTGTTCACGGCGGTCGCCGGGCAGACGTACCAGATCCGCGTCGCCGACGACCCCGAAGCCGCGTCCCTGTTCGACATTCGGCTCGCCACGGCGCCGCCGCTGTCGCCGTGGGTCGGCGCGCAGCCCAACAACCCTTCGGTGTACACCGATGTCACCCTGGCCCCCTACGCGGGCGACAGCCTCGGCCGGGACTTCGTCAGTGGCGAGGTGCGCTTCGGTGACGGCGGGTCGGCCCCCATCACCGGCGCTCCCATCCAGCACCGGTACGCCGCGGACGGGAACTACCGGGTCGAGGTGACCGGGGCGACCGCCGACGGACGGACCGGCACCGGCTTCAGCACGCTGAAGGTCGACACGCACGACGTGTCGCTTTCGGACTTCGTCGTGCCGGCCACGGCACGGGCCGGCGAGACCAAGCCGATCAAGGTGTCGGTCGCGAACACCCGCCACGACGAGACGGTCACGGTCACGCTGTACCGGCTGGGCGAACAGGGCTACTACCAGGAGATCGGGCGGCTCAAGCAGTGGGTTCCCGCGGCCGCGGGCCGCAAGGTGGTGTTCCCCTTCGCCTTCACCTACACGGCGGCGGACGTCGCGGCGGGCAAGACGTCGTTCAAGGCGGTCGCGAACATCGAGGACTTCTACCCCGGCGACTCCCGCTCCGAGGACAACGAACTCCTGGCCTCGACCGCGGTCCGCGCGAAGACCGCGATCAGCATGAGCTGACCCGGGCAACACTTCTCCTCCGGCCGGCCCCGGCGGAGCTTTGTCCAGGATTTCCAGCACATCGGAGGCATCTTCTTCGGCGAGCGGCCCTCCGGCCTCTGCTGCGCCAGGTCAGGACCAAGGTCGAGGCGTGGCGGCTCAGCAGCGCTGACGCGGCGAAGGTACTGGCCACGGCCCGGCGGGCGAACTACGTCCGCTGGACCCGCCGGGCTCAGCGAGCCCGTGACAGCACCGCGAACGCGTTGTCCACCGAGGGTTCCAGCGCCGCCGGGTCGTCGCCCGCGACGGCCCGGCCCGCGCGGAAGCACGCCAGCCCCACGTGCGCCACCAGCGCGGCCTCGGCCGCCGGCATGCCCTGCGCGGTCAGCCGGTTCGCCATCGCTTCGGTCAGGTTCAGCAGCTTCCGCTCGCTGCGGTCGTGGAGTTCTTCGTTCTCCGCCACCAGCTTTTCGTGCAGCCGGTAGCGCTCCCGGTCCGCCGTCACCATCCGGCACATCGCGCCGACCGCCGCCCGGCCCAGCTCCAGTGCCTCGCGGAACGTCGGCGCCTTCGCCACCGGCGTCGCATCGGCGAGCAGCGCGTCGAGGAGGTTCTGCTCCTCGACGAAGAGGACTTCCCGCTTGTCGCCGAAGTAGCGGAAGAACGTCGTGCGGCCGACCTCCGCCCGCTCGGCGATCTCCGTGACCGTCACGTCCGCGAAGCCGCGCTCGGCGAACAGGGCATAGGCCGCGTCGACGATCGCCTCCTGGGCCCGGCGCTTCTTGCGTTCGCGCAGTGTCATCGCCCCATCCTAGCGAGACCGCACCGGATTCCGTATGGTACCGAGTACCAGTTGGTATCAAGTTCGAGGAGGCGGCGATGGAGACCCTGCTGATGACGGGCGCGAGCCGGGGACTGGGGCGGGCCGCGGCCGAGAAGATCCTCCGGGAGCGGCCGGACGTCCGGCTCGTCGTGACCACCCGCGGCGGCGAGCTCGCCGCCGAGCTGGCCGAGAGCACCGGAAACCCGAATGTGACGGCGTTGCCGTGCGACCTCGCCTCGACGCGGTCCATCCGGGCCGCCGCCGCCATGCTGAGCGGACACCGCCTGAGCGGCTTCATCGGCAACGCCGGAGTGCAGCTGACCAGCCGCGCCCACGCCACCGAAGACGGCATCGAGCCGACGTTCGCGGTGAACGTCCTGGCCAACCACCTGTTCGTGCGGCTGCTGTGGAACCGGTTCACCGCGCCGGCCCGGATCGTGCTCGTCGGCAGCGACACCCACTTCGGCGACCTGCGGCACAACCTCGGCATGGTGCCCGCGCCGCGCTGGGAGCCCGTCGCCGATCTCACGCGCCCCCGCCCGGAAGCGCCGACGGCCGCCGGCGGCCGCACCGCCTACTCGACCAGCAAGCTCGCCGTCGTCTACTTGGCGCACGCGCTGGCCCGGCGGCTGCCGGACGGCGTCGACGTCTACACCTTCAACCCCGGTTACGTCCCCGGCACCGGCCTCGTCCGCGACGCCGGTCCGGTGGTGCGGTTCCTCTCGCGCACACTGCTTCGCGCCCTCGTCGCGACCCCGCTCGCGCTGTCCCCCGCCGGCGCCGGGGCGCTGCTCGCCGACGCGGCGATCGGGCCGCGTCCCGGCGAGAGCGGCGCCTACGTCGACCGGTGGGCGGCGGCCGGGTCCTCACCGGAGTCCTACGACCACGACCGCGAGGAAGAACTCTGGCGGGCGCTGTGCGCGCTCGAACCTGTTGAAATGCTGTGAACCGGACGGACCCGGCACTATCCCCGCCGGCCCGCGCGTTCTCCGGGTAGTGAGATCGGGAGGGACCATGGGAACGCTAGGGACACTGCTCGGGTTCGCGCTGACCCTGTACATGCTCGTGCTCGTCGCGCGGATGGTGCTGGACTGGGTCGGGATGGTGACCGTCAGCCCGCCGTGGGCGCGGCGGGCCCGTGGGCTCGCCTACGCGGCCACCGAGCCGGTGATCGGACCCGTGCGGCGGGTGGTGCGGCCCGTGCGGCTCGGCGGGATTTCGCTCGATCTCGCGTTCACGCTGGTGTTCGTCGCGGTGCTCGTGCTGCGCTCCATCGCCTTCAGCCTTTAGGGCCTTCAGGGCTCGAGGGTGCCGCGGAAGCCGACAGCCAGGCGGTCGATGCCGCGCTCCAGCTCCGCGCGGACGCCACCCAGGTCCACGCCGTCGGGGTCGACGAGTGCCTGGATCGAGAGGCCCCGCAGCTGCGCGAGCAGCACCGACGCGTACGAGTCGGCGTCGCGGACACCGGTGATGGAGCCGTCCGCGACGCCGCTGGCCACGGTCTGGGCGATGGCGAACCGGAACCGCCGGTCGGCCTCCGTCAGCGCGCCGCGCAGGGCCGAGTTCTCCGCCGCCGCGTCGCCCCAGAGCGCCAGGAACGCCTGGTTGAGCGTCGGCATCGTGCGGATCAGCTCGAAGATGATGTCCAGCAACGCGCGCAGCATGTCGATCGGCGTCGCGGTGGCCGCTCCGGTCCGGGCCGCGACCGCCTCGCTGTAGGCGTTCGTGAACTCCTCGACGGCGTACTCGACGAGCCGCTGCCCGAGGCCGTCCTTGTCGCCGAAGTGCTGGAAGATCACCGCCCGCGCGTAGCCGGACCGGGCGCAGACGCCGCCGATCTTCATCCGGCCGAACCCCTCTTCGGCGATGACTTGTGCGGCCGCGTTCAGGATGCGCACCTCGACGATCTCTTCGCCATCCTGCTGGATCCGGCCTGCGGCGGAGCGGTCCACCGCGCCATGTTAGCGACTGCAACTGCGCCTCACCGGTCCAGCCGTCAGCGAATCGTGCGGAGACGGTCAGCGGTTCCCCGCACTCTCGGTGTCAGCACCACCGACCGAGAGGAACTCTCCGATGACCGCCAAGACCGTGCTCGTGTCCGGGGCCAGCATCGCCGGCCCGTCCGCGGCCCACTGGCTGCACCGCAGCGGCTACCGCGTGACCGTCGTCGAGACCGCGCCCGCCCTGCGGCCCGGCGGCCAGGCCGTCGACTTCCGCGGCGAGCAGGTGAAACTGCTGGCTGCCATGGGCATCCTCGACGACGTCCGCCGGCACGAAACGGCGATGGGCGACCAGACCGTGCTCGGCCTCGACGGCCGTCCCGCGCTGACCGTGCCCGGCGCCGCCTGGAGCGGGGAGGTCGAGATCCTGCGGGGCGACCTCGCGCGGATCCTGTACGAGCGGACCAAGGACCACACCGAGTACGTCTTCGGCGACCGCGTCACGAGTCTCACCGAGACGGCGGACGGCGTCGAGGTCACCTTCCGGCACGGGGCGCCGCGAACGTTCGACCTGGTCGTCGGGGCCGACGGCGTGCACTCGGGCGTGCGGGCCGCCGCGTTCGGGCCGGAGCGGGACTTCCGGCGCGACCTCGGCTTCGGCATCGCCGGGTTCACCGCGCCCAACCACCTCGGGCTCGACCACACCAGCGTGCTGTACAACGAGCCCGGCCGCGGCCTGATGGTGGGCAGCCACCGGCTGCCGGACCGGCTGCACGTCGGCCTGGTCTTCGCCGCCGACGGCGTCGAGTTCCGCCGCCGCGACCCCGGCGAGCAGCGCGCTCTCGTCGCGCAGTTGTTCGCGGACACCGGCTGGGAGACGCCGAGGTTGCTCGAGGCGCTGCCCGGCGCCGACGACCTGTACGTCGACTCGATCAGCCAGATCCACCTCGACCGCTGGTCGAAGGGCCGGGTCGTGCTGCTCGGCGATGCCGCCTGGTGCGCCGGGCCGGGCGGCTCCGGCACCGGGATCGCGATGATGGGCGCCCAGGTACTGGCCGGAGAGCTCGCCGCGGCCGGTGGCGACCACGTGACGGCGTTCGCGAAGTACGAGGAACGGCTCCGCAAGCCGGCCACGGTCGGGCAGAAGAACGGCAAGGGATCCGGCAACTTCCTCGCGCCGCGCACGGCCGCGAAGATCCGCAACCGCAACCGCGCCTACCGGATGCTGAACACGCGGTTGTTCGGCGCCATGTTCCTCCGGATGACCGACCGGGCGGCCAACGCGCTCGAGTACCGCGAGTACCCCGCGCTCACCGCCGCCTGAGGCGACGATCTTCGTCTCATCGGGGGACTCGGCTGGCGGCCCGGCGTGACGTGCGTCACTCTTTACGCCATGTCAATACGTCGGGCCGCCGACGCCCCGGTCAGGACGGCCCTCGCCGGGCTGGCCGTGCTGATCCTGGGCCTGATCACCGCGCTCAACGCCCGGTCCCTGCCGGTGATCGGCGACGGCACCACCTACTCCGCCGAATTCAGCGAGGCGGCGGGGGTGGTCAAGGGCAACGACGTCCGCATCGCCGGGGTGAAGGTCGGCCGCGTCTCGGACATCCGGTTGCGCGGCGACCACGTGCTGGTTTCGGTCCAGGTCAAGGGTGCGTGGCTGGGCGACGCGACGGGCGCGGCGATCCGGCTGAAGACCGTGCTGGGCCAGAAATACGTCGCCCTCGACCCGCAGGGCGAAGGGACGCTCGACCCGGGTGAGCCGATCCCGCGCTCCCGCACCAGCGTTCCCTACGACGTCCTCGCGGCCTTCGGAAGGCTTTCGTCCACTGTGGACCGGATCGACACGGCGCGGCTGGCGAAGAGCTTCGACACGCTGTCGGCGACGCTGGCGAACACCCCGCAGAGCGTCCGCGCCGCGCTCGCCGGGCTGTCCCGGCTGTCGGATTCGCTGTCTTCCCGCGACAACCAGCTCGCCGCCCTGCTGGCCAACGCCCGGACGGTTTCGCGGACGCTCGTCGACCGCGACGCCGCCGTGCGGCAGCTCCTGGCCGACGGCAACCAGCTGCTCGCCGAGGTGAGCGACCGGGAAACCGCGATCAGGACCCTGCTCGACGGCGCGCGGGAGCTCGCGAGCGAGCTGTCCGGGCTGATCGACGACAACGAGGCACAGGTCGGCCCGCTGCTCACCCAGCTCGACCAGCTGACGTCGATGCTGCAGCGCAACCAGGACGCGCTCGCCGCCGGCATCAGGAGCTTCGCGCCGCTGGTCCGGCTCGGCACCAACATCGCCGGGAACGGCCGCTTCCTCGACGGCTACCTCTGCGGGCTCGTCCTGCCGTCGCTCGGCCCGCTGAACGAGGAAGGCTGCCACGGCTGAGTCGCGCGTGGGATGCTGGCGTCGTGCGATATCTGCTCCTGCTCCGCGGTGACGACCGCGCCGCCGAGGCCGCCGGCCCGGAAATGGCGCGGCGCTGCCACGAGTGGGCCGCCGAAGCCGCCCGCCGCGGCGTCCGGCAGGCCGGCACGGGGCTGCGTCCGCCGGCCGAGGCGAAGACGATCCGGGTGCGGGACGGCGCGGCGCTGCTGACCGACGGCCCCTTCGCCGAAACCAAGGAGCAGATCGGCGGCTACAACATCCTCGAGTGCCCGGACCGCGAGACGGCCGTCGAGGTCGCTTCCCGGCACCCGTGGGCCGAGGCCGGCACGCTGGAGCTGCGCGAAATCGTCGACGGGCCGCCTACGGCTTCGTGATCTTCACCGTCACCTGGTTGTCGTTGTAGGTGTAGGCGACGTACTCGAACTCGACGCCGGTCCGCTCGACGTACTCCGTCCAGGCGCGGTACTCGTGCCGCTTCCAGCCGGGGAAGTTGAAGAACTCGTCGAAGTGCACGATGCTGCCGGCGCGCAGCCGCGGCCCGCACAGGTCGAGCACGGTCTTGGCGGAGCTGTAGAGATCGCCGTCGACGTGCAGGAAGTCGACGAGCCCCTCGTGCTGTTCGAGGAAGCCGGGGAGGGTGGCCGAGAACAGCCCGACGACCAGCTCCGCGCCGGGGACGTCCGGCAGGTCGTCCCGGGCGAAGGCGCCGGCGGGCATGCCGTTGAGCCACGCCTCGGGCAGCCCGTCGAAGGAGTCGAAGCCGTAGACCTCCTCACCGCCGCGGGCGCGGGCGATGGTCCGTAGCGTGTTCCCGGACGCGACACCGAACTCCAGTGCCATTCCGCCTTGCGGCGCAAGGGAAAGCGCATGTTCGAGCGTCTCGCGCGGACTGCCGAAGTGCTTGGCCCCGACCAGGTGCTCGCGGGCGAAGACATTGCTTTCCAAGGCGGCTTCCTGGTCACCGGCGTAGACGATGTCGCGGCGGCTGCGGATCTCGAACTCCACCACCCGATCGAGGATCCGGTCACCCTGACGGACGATCTCCTCGCGGAGTTCACTGGCCATCCGGTTCAGCTGATCGGTGTACGGGTCGTGCACTTTCGAGGCAGCCCGATGCAGCACCCTACCCAGGGCTCGCCTCAGGCTTTTCGTTACGGGAGAACGGTTTTCCACGCGGTTCATCCCGGGACGGTACCTGACCCACGGCCGTCCGGCGCAGCGGCGGGTCGTGCGTGGGTGACGTCATGAACGGCTACGCCACGATGAGCCGGAAGCCCGCGTCCCACTCCGGGAGGTCCAGCAGCTCCGGGTGCTCCGCCCGCCAGCGACCGGACTCCAGGTCCGCCCGCAACCGGGCCATGCCCCGCGCGACGGCGTCGGGTGACGTCTGCGCGAGGGCCGAGCACGACCGCCGCACCGCCGGGTCGAGGTAGGCCTCCGGACGCCGCCAGTACGCCGGGAAGACGCCGTCCGTGAAGTCCCACGGCACCGGCAGCTCGACCACCGAAGCCGCGCCGAGGAAAGCCGCGATCTCCGGTGCCGACGGACGGGAAGACTCCAGCGAAGCGACCTCCGGCACGTACTCGCGCACGAGCCAGAAGTCGTTGTGCAGCGCGGTGTCGTAGGCCAAGACGACTTGACGGCGCGCGACCCGGCGCAGCTCGGCGAGACCGCGTCGCCAGTCCCCCCAGTGGTGCACCGTCAGCACCGCGAGCGCGGCGTCGAACGTCCCGGCCGGGAACGGCAGCGCTTCGGCGACCGCGCGGACCACCGGCGCGGCGCCGGGACGGCGTTGCCGGATCATCTCCACCGACGGCTCGACCGCGACGACACTCCGGGAAGGTGGCTCGTACGAGCCCGTCCCGGAGCCGACGTCGAGCACCGTGCCCGCGTCGCCCAGCGCGTCGAGCACCGGCGCCAGCCACCGCGGGTCGGTCCGCCTCCCCAGCGCGTAGCCTGCCCCGATCTCGTCGTAGCGCGTCATCAGCGCTCCGGGCCGTCGCCACCGTTCTGCTCGGCGAGGAACCGCTCGAACTGCGAGCCGAGCTCCTCCGCGGTCGGCATGTGCTCCACCGACTCCGCCAGGAGACTGCCCCGCTCGGAGGCCTCGATGAACGTGTCGTACTGCCGCTCCAGCGCGCGGACGACGTCCGCGATCTCTGCGGACTCCGCGACCTGGCGGTTGATCTCGGCGTCGGCGAGCTCCGCCGCCGCGCGCAGCTCACCCTCGGGCAGGCTGAGCCCGGTCGAGCGGCTCAGCGCGTCGAGCACGATCAGCGACGCCGCCGGGTACGTCGACTGCGCTAGGTAGTGCGGCACGTGCGCGGCGAAGCCGACGGCGTCGTGCCCCCACTCGCCGAGCCGGTACTCCAGCAGCGCGGCGAGACTGCCCGGCACCTGCAGCCGGTTCGGCAGCGGCTGGTGCTCGCCGACCAGGTCCTTGCGGGTGGCGTGCGCGGTGACGCCGAGCGGGCGCGTGTGCGGGGTCCCCATCGGGATGCCGTGGAACCCGGCGGTCAGCCGGACGCCCCAGCGCTCGACCAGGTTCCGGACCGCGGCGCAGAACCGCTCCCAGTCGTGATCCGGCTCCGGGCCGGACAGCAGCAGGAACGGCGTGTCGTCGGCGTCGTGCAGCAGGTGCACCACCAGCTCCGGCGCGTCGTAGTCCTCCCAGTGGTCCACCGCGTAGGTCATCGTCGGCCGCCGCGAGCGGTAGTCGATGAGGCGGTCGACGTCGAAGCGGGCGACCACGCGGTGCCCACCGCCGCCCAGCAGGTGCTCCGCCAGCAGCCGGCCCGCCGAACCGGCGTCCATGAAACCCTCGAAGTGGTGCATCAGCACCGCCCCCGTCAGGTCGGGGACGTCCGAGTCCACCTCATACAGGTCGTCGGGATCGAGTCCCACCGGATCCTCCAGCTCGCTGACGCTTCAGTCCCTCAAGCACAACACAACTCGACGGGGATTCCATTCCGCCGACGGTGTCGCCGATCGTACTGTGCCGTTCGTCAGCAATCCGACCACAGCGACTCCCGCGCGATCGACGCCGGACCGGATCGGCATCGTGACACACGTCGTGGGCACGCGAGTCGCCGATCGGGCAGTCTTGAGCCGTGAGCGAACACACCACGAACACGGCGGTGCGGCTGCGGTCGCCGGCGAACCGGGTCAGCCGCCGGGCCATCGGCTACTGGACGGCGACCGCCGCGATCTTCTGGATCCTGCTGATCGGGCTGCAGACCGTCATCGTGGTGACCAGCGACGATGTGCCGTCCTTCCTCCGCGTGACGCTGGTGCTCTCGTGCGTCGTCGGGCCGCTCCACCTGGTCGTGATGCCCCAGTGGCGCTACCGGGTGCACCGCTGGGAGGTCACCGACGAGGCCGTCTACACGCAGGCGGGGTGGCTGAAGCAGCAGTGGCGGATCGCGCCGGTCTCGCGGATCCAGACCGTCGACATCGAGCGCGACCCGTTCGAGCAGCTGTTCGGGCTGGCGAAGATCACCGTGACGACGGCGTCCGCGGCGGGCCCGCTGCGCATCGCCGGCCTGACCCACGACCACGCGATGGCGCTCGCCGACGAGCTGACGAAGACGACGCAAGCGGTCCGGGGGGACGCGACGTGAGCCCCGCCGACGCACTCTTCCCCGCGGAGGCGGCAAAAGACACCACCGAGGCCGTGGTGACCCCGCCCGCCGAGGGAACGCGGGACGCGCCGTGGCACCACCTGGACCGGCGCATGCTGCTCATCCGGCCGGTGCTGGACGTGGTGAAGTCGCTGCCGGTGCTGCTGGGCGCGCTGCTGTTCGGCCACGGCGAGCCGTGGCAGTGGTTCGGCCTGGTGTTCACCGCGATCGCCGTGTTCACCGGCGTCTCGCACGTGCTGACCTCGCGCTACCGGATCACCGAAGCCCAGGTGGAATGGCACACCGGGCTACTGTTGCGCAAGCAGCGAGCCATCCCCCGCGACCGGATCCGCACGGTCGACGTCACCTCCGAGCCGAAGCACCGGCTGTTCTCCCTGGCCGCGGCGCGGATCGGCACCGGGCGGCACTCGCACGGCAAGGGACCGGGCAAGGACGAACTCGTCCTCGACGCCGTCACCGTCGCCGAGGCCCAGCGGCTGCGGACGCTCCTGCTGCACCGCAAGGCCGAGCCAGTGGCTTCGGGTTCTTCCGGCGCCGAGGAAACCGTCGCACCGCCGGAGCAGCTGATCGCCGCGGTCGACAAGCGGTGGCTGCGGTACGCGCCGTTCACGCTGTCCGGGCTCGCGGTGGTCGGCGCCGCCGTCGGCACCGTCTACCACTTCGCGCACGAACTGAACTTCGACCCGATCCAGTTCTCCCTGGTCCAGGCGGTCGTCGGGCACTTCGCCGACACTCCGACGTGGCTGAGCCTGGTGCTCGCCGCGGCCGGGCTGCTGGTGCTCGTGTCGGTGCTGTCGGTCGGTGGGTACGTGCTGTCGTTCTGGAACTTCCGGCTCACCCGCGAGCCCGCCGGCACCCTGCACATCCGGCGCGGCCTGATCACGACGCGGTCGGTGTCGATCGAGGAAGACCGCCTGCGGGGCGTCGAAATCCGCGAGCCGCTGCCGCTGCGGCTGGCCGGCGGCGCGCGCTGCGTCGCCATCGCCGGCGGCCTGCGCGAGGGCAAGGGCGCGGATAAGGGCGGCGGCCTGCTGCTGCCGCCCGCCCCGCTCGGGCGCGCGCACGAAGTCGTCGCGGAGGTGCTCGGCGAGGACCCGGCCGCGACACCGCTGGTGCGCCACCCGCGCCGGGCGCTGTACCGGCGGCTTTCCCGCGCCGTCGGCGGCGTGCTGCTGCTCGCCGCGGCGCTCTACGGCCTGGCGTGGCTCGGCGCCCTGCCGGACTGGCCGTGGCAGGTCGCGCTCGCGCTGCTGCCGTTCGCCGCGCTGGTCGGCTGGGACCGCTACCGCGGCCTCGGGCACGCGTTCACCGGCCGCTACCTGGTGACGCGCTCGGGTTCGCTGGACCGCGGCACGGCGGCGGTCCGCTGCGACGGGATGACCGGGATCGTCGTCGAGCGCTCGTACTTCCAGCGCCGGGCCGGGCTGGTGACGGTGATCGCGCCGGTCGCCGCGGGCAAGGGGCACTACCGCGTGCTCGACGTCGCCGAGGCCGACGGGCTGGCGCTCGCCGACCGGGCCGTCCCGGGCCTGCTGACGCCGTTCCTAACCGGTGAGCGGGACTGCGGTTGACGCCTGACCGACGTCACTCGTAGCGTGAAATCCGCCGTCCGAACGAAAGCCGATCGCGCGTTCACGAGAGGACGGCAAGGTGTTTCTTGGCATGCTTCGAAAAACTCTCCTCGCACTGGCCGTGGTGGTCACCGCGGGGACGGCCGTGGCACCGGCCGCGGCGGCCGCCGCGGAAAATCCTTACGGCGACCCGAACCTGGTTTCGATGTTCGACGGCACCGATTTGAGTGCCTGGACGTCGTCGAAACCCGGCCTGTGGACGGCGAAGAACGGCGCGATCCACGGCAATGGCACCGCCCGCGGCTGGTTGTACTACAACAAACAGCAGGTCGGCACGTTTCGGTGGATATTCAACGTCCGGCAGGTCAAGGGCAACCACAAACCGACGGTACTGATCTGGGGCAGCACCGAGCCGATCCGCGACGCGCTGGGCGCCATCCAGTTCCAGCCGCCCAACGGCGGGCACTGGGACTACCGGCCGGGCCACAACAACGGCGGCGGGAAACTGTTCAAGCAACTGCCGCACACCACGATCGACATCAAGAAGTGGGCGCAGTGCGAGCTGATCGGGAACATGACCACGGGCATGGCCCGGATGGCGTGCTGCCCGCTGCCGGACAATACCCTGACCTGCAAGGGAGTCGAGGTACTGCGGTTCACCGACCCGGCCGCCGGGCGCGTCGGCCCGCTCGCGCTGCAGGTGCACAACTCCGGGATCCAGGACGAGTACCGCGGGCTCTACGTCGAGTCACCGGTCGTGACGAAACCCGGCGAGTTCCTCACGATGTGAGCACGCGGTCCGGCGGCGGTTCCCCGAATGGCGGCGCCGCCACCGGAATACTGGCCTTCGATTCACGCACCGTGCTAATTTATTCACCCCGCGTGATAGCGAAGGTTGTTTTTGTCCCACCGAGAGGTCACGATGACGCCTGCCGTCAGCACCGTCGACGGTTCCCCCCGCCGTACCCCCGGTGCCAGCAGTTCCCGCAAGGTCCTGCAGCTGCTGCTCGCCTTTTCGGAGTGCCGGTGGGAGGCCAGCGTCGCCGAGCTCGCCGCGACGATCGGGACGCCGGTGGCGACGACCTACCGCTACGTGGCCCTGCTGAAGGAACTGCAGCTGCTCGAAGAGGGCCGGGCCGGGCACTACCACCTGACCAGCCAGGTGATGCCGCTCGCGCGGGCCGCGCAGCTGGCGAACGACCTCGTCCGGCTGGCGAAGCCGGCCATGGAAGCGGCCGCCCGGGAGCTCGGCGAGACGGTGATGCTGTTCCAGCAGTTCGGCGATGCCGCCGTGTGCGCGGACCGCGTCGAGTGCGACCGCGCCATGCGGTTCACGTTCGAACCCGGGCATTCGATGCCGCTCGGCCTCGGCGCGTCCGGCAAGATGCTGCTCGCCCTGCTGCCCGAGATGGAACGCGACCGGCGGCTGCCGTCGATCATCGAGCAGCGGGGCACCGCTCTGCGCGACGAGCTCAAACACGCGCTGGAGAACCGGTATTCGGTCAGCTCAGGGGAAATCGACGAAGGCGTCTGGGCCTGTTCGGTGCCGGTGGAGGTGATCGGCAGGCGGCCCACCGTGCTGAGCATGGCCGGCCCGGCGGCGCGGATCACCGGCGAAGCCCGGCACACCGCGATCACCACCCTGCAGGAGTACGCGAGGCGCATCCAGCGGACGATTTCGTCTTATTCGCTGTGAAAACCCGACGCCGCCGGGTAGGAATGCCCGGGTGATCCGGCTCGCGCGCCCCGACGACCTCCCCGCGTTGATCGACATCGAACGCGAGGCCGGTGGGCTCTTCCGCGACGTCGGCATGACCGCGATCGCCGACGACGACCCGGGCTCGGTGGCGGAGCTGGCGAAGTACCAGGCGGACGGCCGCGCCTGGGTGAGCGTCGACGACGGTGACCGGCCGGTGGCGTACCTCGTCGCGGAGGTCGTCGACGGGCACGCGCACGTCGAGCAGGTTTCGGTCCGGCCGAGCCACGCGCGACGCGGGCTGGGCAGCGCGCTGATCGAGACGCTCGCGGCGTGGGCCGTTTCCCGCGGGCTGCCGGCGCTGACGCTGACGACGTTCGCGGCCGTGCCGTGGAACGCGCCCTACTACGAACGGCTGCGGTTCCGGGTCCTCGAGGACGCGGAAATCGGCGACGGGCTGCGGGAGATCCGCCGCGCCGAGGTGGCCCGCGGCCTGGACGCCTGGCCGCGCGTGGCGATGATCAGACCACTCTGACCTGGGATTTTGTGGTTTCCTCACCTTCTCGGGGGAGGCACTGGCGCGCGCGGTCGAACATGTGTTCTACTGTGCGAGCCGGTCCCGGAGGGGGAAGCTCCGTGGGCCGGCCCACAGACTTCGGGAGGTTTTTGTGGCGGTCAAGATCACCCATCTGACGAACGGCCAGCAGGTGCGGTTCGCCAACGCCGACGGTGCGCGCCGGTACGCCGAAATCATGGGCGGCGGAGTGGACAAGTGGCGCTTCACGGTCGTTCCCGAGGACCCGATGCTGCGAAAAATGTCGGACTCGGTCGTTAACGTGCCGGTATGGCGCATGACTTCCAGGTAGTGGTGGATTCGGCCGACCCGCACGTGCTCGCCGACTGGTGGGCCGAGACGCTCGGCTGGTCCGTGGAACCGACCGATGCCGACTTCGTTCGCGAGATGATCGCGAAGGGGTACGCGAAGGAGGAGGAGACCCGGACTTACCGCGGTGGGCTGGTCTGGCGGACGGGCGCGGCGATCCGCCACCCGGACTCCCCACCCGACGGCCCGCCACGCCGGATCCTCTTCCAGGAGGTTCCGGAGGCGAAGACGGTGAAGAACCGGGTCCACGTCGACGTGTGGGTCGGCGCGGACAAGGTCGAGGCGAAGCTGGAGGAGCTGACCTCACGCGGCGCGAAGTTCCTGCACCGGGGGCGGCAGGGACCGCACAGCTGGGTGACGATGGCCGACCCGGAGGGCAACGAGTTCTGCATTTCGTGAGGTACCCCGGCGGCGGGTGGGTGGATCCCGCCGCCGGCTCACCGCCCACCCGAGTCCCGCCTCCAATCACGCGAGATCCGGCCTCAATCACACGAGATCCGGCTCTGCGCACGCGAGATCCGGCTCCGGTCGCGCGAGTCGCCCCCTCAATCACACGAACCGACCCTCCAGGCACGCGAACCGACCCTCCAAGCACACGAGATGCCCCACCAGACACGCGCGATACCCCGCCGATCACGGGCGATGCCCCACCAGACACGCGCAATGCCGCCGAGCTCGAACGTGGTGAACGACCCTTTCATGTCGTCCGGCGACATGAACGAGTCGTTCACCCAAGGCCGGGTAGTTAAGGATTCCTCTGCCGCGCAAGCGGTCAACGGACGGCCGTGAATGGCTCATCGAGGGACTCTATGTCCCTCAATGCGACATTCACGGCCGTGGGCGAGCACTTGAAACCGGGCCAATCGGGCAGCTTGACAGCTCGCTGCCGCAGCTAACTGCCTGGCTGCCAGAGCGCGTGCTGTGCTGCCATCGGTCCTCCTCAGTCCAGGAACTCCTCGATCTCCTCCGCCGAGTACCCCAGCTCGGCGAGGACTTCCGAAGTGTGCTGGCCCAGCGTCGGCGGCGCCGACGTCGGACGCGCCGGCGTGTCCGATGCCTTCACCGGGAAGCCCGTGCCGAGGTACGTCCCCACCGTCGGGTGCGGCAGCCGGACCACCTGGTCGCGCGAAGCCGTCCACGGGTCCGCGTAGACGTCGTCGATCTCGTTGATCGGGGCCGCCGGGATGCCCGCCGCCTCGAAGGATTCCAGCCACTCGGCCGCCGTGCGGGTCAGGAGCACCGGCGCCAGCAGGGCGTTCAGCTCGTCGCGGTGCGCGGCGCGCTGAGCGTTCGTCGAAAACCGCGGGTCGGCGGCGATGCCGAGACCGAGCACGCCGCAGAACGCGTGCCACAGCTTTTCGCTGCCGACCGCGATGACCAGCCAGCCGTCGGCGACGTGGTACGCCTGGTACGGCACGATGCTCGGGTGCGCCGAGCCCATCCGGCGCGGCCGCGGCGCGTCGTAGAAGTGCGCGCCCGCGGCGTAGACGTGCCAGGCCAGCTGACTGTCCAAAAGGGACACGTCGAGGTACTGGCCGCGGCCGGTGGTGTGCCGGGCCTGCAGCGCCATCAGCACCGCGATGATCGCCCACGTCCCGGCGTTCAGGTCCGCCACCGGCAGCCCGACCTTGGCCGGCGCGCCGTCGGGCTCGCCGGTCAGCGACATCACGCCGCCGAGGGCCTGCGCGACCAGGTCGTACCCCGCGCGGTCGCGGTACGGCCCGGTCTGCCCGAACCCGGTGATCGACACGTGGATCAGCCTCGGATTCACCGAGGACAACGCGGGGTAGCCGATCCCCCATTTCTCCAGCGTCCCCGGCCGGAAGTTCTCGACGAGCACGTCGGCGCCCGCGACCAGCCGCCGGAGCGCGTCGCGCCCGCGGTCGCTCTTGAGGTCGAGGACGATCCCGCGCTTGTTCCGGTTGGCGGCCAGGTAGTAGACGGCCTCGTCGCCGACGAACGGCGGTCCCCAGCCGCGGGTGTCGTCGCCGTGGCCCGGCGGCTCGACCTTCACCACGTCCGCGCCCATCTCGCCGAGGTACTGGGTGCAGTACGGCCCGGCGAGGATGCGGGAGAGGTCGACGACCTTGATCCCGTCCAGCGGGCGGAATCCGTCAGGGGCAGGGGTCATCAACGGCTCCTCGTCGGGCTCGGCGTCCGGCCCCCCTTTCTACCCGGCCGCTCATGCTCTCTACGTCGCGGGCGTACTGAGGTCGAGCAACCGGGCTTCGGAGTCGCGCAGGTAGCGGTCCAGGGCCACCTCCGCGGCGCCGAACCGGCCGCGACGCAGGTCGTGCAGGATCTTCTCGTGGCAGTCCAGGTACGGCTCGTAGAACTCGCGCGTGTTCTCGTTGAGGACGAAGAAGAGCCGCGTTTCGGCGAGCACCTGGCGCATCGTCGCGGAGATCCGCTTACTGCCCGCCAGGTCGGCGAGGGCCTGGTGGAAGTGGATGCTCGCGGTGCCGACCGAGGGCCAGTCCTCGGCCGCCGCCGCCGTCCGGCCGTCGCGCAGCGCCTGTTCCACCACCGAGAGGTCCACAGTGGACAGCTCGGCGGCGCGGCGCAGGGCGCCGCATTCGGTGGCGCGGCGTACGACGTAGAGGTCTTCGATGTCCTCCGTGGTCAGTTCCCGCACGAACACGCCGCGGTTCAGCTCGTGCACGGCCAGCCGCTCGTGGGCCAGCAGCTGGAACGACTCGCGCAGGGTGTTGCGCGAAACGCCGAGCGCCGAGCTGATCACCGGCTCGGACAGCCGTTCACCGGGGGCGAAGACGCCGTCGGTGATGTACTGGCGCAGGATCGCCGCGACCCGCTCGGCGGTGCCGCTGCGCTCGAGCAGGTGCCGCTCGCTCTCCAGCCTCGAGGCATCGACGGTCACGGCGCTACCTGACGCCGAGCTCGAAATCGAGGCTGTAGCGGTGGCCCGGCAGCGCACCCGCGGCCTTGGCGCCATCGATCGGCAGTACGGCGCCGTTGATGAACCGCGACTCGTCGCTCGCCAGGAACACCACCGCTTTGGCGACTTCCCACGCCTCGCCGACGCGGGCCGCGGGCGTGCTCGCGACCAGCTGGTGCTGCTTGGTTTCGAACTCCTCCGGGGACGCGAGCGTGCCGCGCAGCATGTCGGTGTCGATCGCGCCGGGGTTCACCGTGTTGGCGCGGATGCCCTGGTGCGCGTGGGCGACGGCGATCGACTTCGTCAGCCCGACCAGCGCGTGCTTGGTGGCGTTGTACACCGGGTCGCCGGGGCGGCCCATGACGCCGCCGTTCGACGACGTCGTGATGATGCTGCCGGCCTTCCGTTCGATCATGTGCGGCAGCACGGCGCGGGTGCCGAGGAACGCGGTCCGCACGTTCAGCGCGAAGATGTGGTCGAATTCGGCCAGCGTCGTGTCCGCGAGCGGCTTGCCGAGGTGGATGCCGACGTTGTTGAACAGCACGTCGACGCGGCCGGCTTCGGCGATGACGCCGTCGACGAACGCCGCTACGGCGGCTTCGTCGGTGGCGTCCACAACGGAGTGCCGGTAACCGGGTATTTCCTCGGCGGGCTCACGGATGTCGGAGGCGAACACCGTCGCGCCCTCGGCGAGGAACTCCTTCACCGTGGCGAGGCCGATGCCCCGCGCGCCACCGAAGACGACAGCCACCTTGCCGGCCAACCGACCCATGTCACTTCCCTGCCCTCAGTCGTGTTGTCTGCTCTTCGTCCACCGCGTAGTCCCCGGGCAGCCGGACGAGCGCGTCCGGGTCGCCGAGGTACCGCACTTCGACGCCGTACACCTCGCGCGCCGCTTCCACCGAGACGTAGCCGTCGACGACGTCGGCGAGCACCGCCGCCACCGGCCGTTCGAACGGCGGCCCGTACCCGCCACCACCGGGCAGCGTGACGTCCACAACGGACTCCGCGGCCAGCGTCACCCGGCTCTTCGCGGGCAGGTCCGCCCCTCCCCACAGCCCGAAGCGACCGGGTGCGCCAGGCGAACCACCGTCCACACCGGACGCGGCGGCGCGCACCCGGTCGACGTTCCCGTTGACGCTCCACGAACCCGAGCCCCGCAGAGCCATCGACGTCACCTGGCCGAGGCCACCCCGCCACCGGCCGGCACCGCCGGAGTCCACGCGCAGTTCGCGTGCGCGCTGGACGAGGGGCGCCATGGTCTCGATGACCTCGGTCGGCGTCGACCGCAGCCCGCTCGGGAAGCCCGTCGTGCTGAGCCCGTCCTTGTCCGCCCGCGCGCCCATGCCACCGGTCTGGAAGACGTTGAGCATGAAGCCGGACCCGCGCCAGATCGTCATCCACAGCGCGTCCGCGCTCGGCGCGATCGCCGCGCGAGGAAGCGCGCCGATCAGCAGCGACGGCAGGAAGTGCCCGATCAGGTGCCGGGACGCGACCGGCGCGGGCGGCAGGCAGTTCAGCACCGAGCCCTCGGGCGCGGTGACACGCACCGGGCGGAACGACCCCGCGTTGTGCGGCACCTCGGGCGAAATCGCCGCCTTGACCGCGAACGACGCGTACGCCCGCGTGTAGTTCAGCACGACGTTGATCCCGCGACGGCTCTGCGGCGACGAGCCCGCGAAGTCGAGGTGGATCTCGTCACCGTCCACAGTGGCCGTCACGCGCAGCACTATTTCTTCGTCGTCGAAGCCGTCGGTGACGATCTCGTTGGAGTAGGTCCCGTCCGGCAGCTCCCGCAGCGCGTCGCGCAGGGCCTTTTCGGAGCGGTTCATGATCTCGGCGGCGACGTCGTCGAGGGTGTCGAGGCCGAACTCGTCCAGCAGCCGCAGCAGGCTCGCCGCGCCGACCTCGTTGCCGGTGACCTGCGCGTACAGGTCGCCGATGGTCTCCTCCGGCGTCCGCACGTTGGCCCGGACCAGCCGTTCCAGGTCGGCGTTGACCACGCCCGCGCGCAGGAACTTGAGGATCGGCAGCCGCAGGCCCTCTTCGAAGACCTCGTGGGCCTCGGCCGACACCAGCCGGCCGCCGATGTCCGGTGCGTGGCAGCACGACGCGAACCACGCGACCAGCCGGTCGCGCCGGAACACCGGCGTCGCCACCGTGATGTCGTTGATCTGCCCGGCGGTCTGCCACGGGTCGTTGGTGAGCAGCACGTCCCCGGGTGCCAGGGTCTCCGGCGGGTGCGCCGCGACGAAGTGGTGCATGCCGGTCGCCATCGCGTTGATGTGGCCGGGCGTGCCGCCGACGGACTGGCCGATCATCTCGCCGCGCGAGTCGAACACCGCGCAGGCCAGGTCGAGCGATTCGCGGACCACCGCGGAGAAGGCCGTGTTGACCAGCGCGTTCTGCTGCTCGGCGAGGATCGAGTGCAACCGGTTGCCGAACAGCCCGACGAGGATGGGATCGACGGTCACACCGTCACCTCCAGCGCCGCGTCCTCCCGGACGACGCAGTGCGCGCCGGGCGGGACGACCACAGTGGACTCGCGTTCCTCCACAATGGCCGGGCCGTCGATCCGCACCCCGGGCCGGAGCTGGTACCGGTCGAAAACCGCCGTGTCGACAAATCCACCTGCCGAGGGAAAGTAGGCCTTGCGGGTGCCCTTCCGCGCGTCTCCGGGGGACGCCGACGCGGCCAGCCGCAGCGTGACGTCCGGCGCGGGGCCGCTCGAGACGACCCGCCAGTTCAGCACCTCGACGCCGACGTCGGGCCCGGTACGCCGGTAGAGCGCGCGGTAGGTCCGAGTGAACTCGCCGACCAGGGTTTCCGGCCAGCTGCCGCCGTGGACCGGGACACGGATCTCGTAACCCTGCCCGGCGTAGCGCATCTCGGCGATGCGCCGGTGGGTGACCTCGGAAGCACCGGACTTCGCCAGCAGCGCCGCGCCCTCCGCCTCCATCTCGGCGAAGAGCGCGTCGACCTGCTCCCACGCCAGGTCGTCCACGGCCGTGCGGGCCGACCGGACGAAGTCGAACGCCAGCGGCGCGGTGAGGAACCCCGCCGCGCTGAGCACACCGGCGGCCGGCGGCGCGACGACCGACGGCGCTCCGAGCGCGCGGGCGACGCCGACGCCGTGCACCGGTCCCGCCCCGCCGAAGGTGTACATCGGCAGCTTCGCCGGGTCCTGGCCCCGCTCGACGGCGTGCACGCGCGCGGCGTTCGCCATGTCCTCGTTGACGCTCGTGTGGATGCCCCACGCGGCCTCTTCGACGCTCACGCCGAGCCGGTTGGCGATGCGCGTCCGGATCGCGTCACCGGCGGCCGCCGCGTCGAGCCGCATCCCGCCGCCCAGGAAGTAGGCCGGGTCGAGGTAGCCGAGCACCAGGTCGGCGTCGGTCACCGTGGGCTCGGTGCCGCCGCGGCCGTAGCAGGCCGGGCCGGGTTCGGACCCGGCCGAATCGGGGCCGGCGGTGAGCAGGCCGAGCGCGTCGATCCGGGCGATCGAGCCGCCGCCGACGCCGATCTCGATCATGTCGGTGACCGGCACCCGCACCGGCAGGCCGGACCCGGGCAGCAGCCGGTACTTGCGGTCCACCTCGAACTGGTGGGTCACCAGCGGCGCGCCCCCGGCGATCAGGCACAGCTTCGCCGTGGTGCCGCCCATGTCGAACGCCAGCAGGTCCGGCGGCCCCAATGATACAGCGGCTCTCGCCCCGCCCGCCGGGCCGGACTCGAGGATCCGGATCGGGTGCCGGGCCGCGGTGTCCACCGTGGCCAGCCCGCCGTTGGACAGCATGATGTGCGGCGCGCCGGTGACGCCGAGCCGCGCCAGCCGGCGTTCGAGGTCGCGCAGGTAGCGCTCGGTGAGGTCCTGGACGTAGACGTTCGCGACCGTGGTCGACGCGCGCTCGAACTCGCGGATCTCGGGAACGACGTCCGAGGACAGCGCCACCCTGAGCGAGGGCGCCACCTCCGCCAGCACCTCGGCCGCGCGCCGCTCGTGAGCCGGGTTGGTGAACGCGTGCAGGAAGCAGATCGCGACGGCGTCGATCCCCCGGGCGGCCAGCTCGCGGCCGAGCCGGGCGACATACGCCTCGTCGAGTCCGATGTGGACGGAACCGTCGGCCAGGATCCGTTCGGGGACGTCGAACCGCAGGTGCCGCGGGACGAGCGGCTCCGGCAGCTCGATGCGCAGGTCGTAGAGCTCGTAGCGGTGTTCGCGCCGCATTTCGAGGACGTCGCGGAACCCGGCGGTCGCGAGCAGCGCCGTCCGCGAGCCCGTGCGCTCGATCAGCGCGTTCGTCACGAGGGTGGTGCCGTGCACGACCTGCTCGACGTCCCCGGCGGCGATCCCGGCGTCCGCGAAGAGCGCCGCCAGGCCTTCCTCGACCGCGCGGGCCGGCTCGTCGTGGGTGGTCAGGACCTTGCCGACGGCGACGATCCCGGTGCTGTCCACGGCGCAGAGGTCGGTGAACGTGCCGCCGATGTCGACCCCGATCCTCATTTCCGGTACCACCGCGGCGAAGTGTTGAGCGGCGGCTTCAGCTTGGCCTTCACGACCAGCACGTTCGGCTCGTCCGATTCGACGAACTCGCCGAGCAGCCGCCGGAACGCCCGGCCGAAGCCGGAGACCCGGTCGGCGTGCACCCCGAAGGACCGGGCCAGGCCGACGAAGTCCGGGCTGTCCCAGTCGACCCCGCGCCGCGGGAGACCTTCGCGCTCCTGGTCGTAGCGCAGCATGCCGTAGCCGCCGTCGTCGACCAGGACCACCGTGACCGGCAGCTGCTCCTGCGCGAGCGTCGCGAGATCACCGCAGGCGTAGAGGAACCCGCCGTCGCCGGTGATGCAGATCGCGCGCCCGGCACCGGCCGCGGCGGCGCCGAGCGACGCCGGGAAGCCGTAGCCGAGGGTGCCCCAGCCCATCGGGTAGGCGAGCTTGCGCGGCGCCCGCACCCGGTGGAAGCCGCCGACCCAGTACCCGGCGACGCACATGTCGGACACGAGCACCGCGTCGGTCGGCAGCACCTCCTCCAGAGTGGACAGGAAGTCGTAGGCCTGCGGCTCCTCGTCGCGGATCCGCTGGCGCACCCGGCGGCCGATCCCCGCCAGCCGCAACGTGATGTCGTCCAGGCCCGGCCGCTCCTTCGGCAGCAGCCGCTCGACGATGGCGCGCGCGTCGCCGACCAGCGTCAGGTCCGGCGGGTAGTTCTTGGCGGCGTCGTCGGCGTCGACGTTCACCGCGATCAGCGTCGGCGGCTTCGGCATCAGCCAGTTCTGCGTCATCAGGCCGTCGAAGTCGGTGCCGATGGCGAGCACGACGTCGGCCTCGTCCCACAGTTCGCCGACCTCCGGCGTGTGCACCGGGTTCGGCGCGAGGCACGGGTGGTCGAGCGGGAGCAGGCCGCGAGCGCCGAACGTGGTGATGACCGGCGCGGCGATCTTCTCGGCGAGCGCGCCGATCGCGTCGCCCGCCCCCGACCGCAGCGCGCCGCCACC
Organism: Amycolatopsis sp. NPDC051128; assembly: GCF_040682715.1. Classification (NCBI taxonomy): domain Bacteria; kingdom Bacillati; phylum Actinomycetota; class Actinomycetes; order Pseudonocardiales; family Pseudonocardiaceae; genus Amycolatopsis; species Amycolatopsis sp. NPDC051128. Next base: position 41,479 of record NZ_JBFBBN010000032.1, read on the forward strand.
GGCCCAGATCAGCGGGTGGTTCGCGTCGGACAGCAGCGCCTCGGCCCGCGCGAGGTCGGGGACGTCGCCGTCGGGCTTGCGGTGCGGCGCGGGCGGACGGCGGTGCGGCACGGTCTCGCGCAGGTAGTCGGTGGGCACGCCGAGGTAGACCGGCCCGCTCTGCGGCTGCAGCGCGAGCCGGGCCGCGCGGTGCACGGTGGTGCCGATCTGGTCCGCGGCCCGCACGGTGAAGCCGCCCTTGGTCACCGGCGCGAACATCGCCTGCTGGTCGGACGTCTCGTGCAGCACGCCGCGGACGACGCCGGGGCGCCGCAAGGTCGAGGGGATGTCGGTGGCGATGACCAGCACCGGAGCCGCGGACGCCATGGCTTCGCCGACCGCGCCGAGGGTGTTCGCCGCGCCGGGGCCGGTGGTGACCAGCGCGACCCCGAGCTTGCCGGTGGCGCGGGCGTAGCCGTCGGCGGCGTACCCGGCGGTCTGCTCGTGGCGGACCCCGACGACCTTGATGCCGGTCTCGGCCAGTGCCTCCCACAACGGCAGGTTGTGCACGCCCGGGAGGCCGAACACGATCTCGGTCCCCAGCGATTCAAGGGCGTCCACCAGTTCCCGAGCACCACTCACAGCCACGGACCGAATACTGCCAGATCGTTGAACGATCTGGCAATCAGCCCTCGTGGCAGCGACGTTTCCCCGGCGCCGCGGACGGCAACCCTCACCAGTGGAGCACGTGATCCACCGGCGGCCACCGAGCGCGTACAGTCGGCGTGCCGAGTGCGGAAGGTGATGTCCCATGGCGATGATGCCCGTGACCGATTCGATGTTCCTCCTGGTCGAAACGCGCGAGCATCCAATGCACGTGGGTGGCCTGCAGCTGTTCAAGAAACCCGAGGGCGCCGGCCCGGACTACCTGCGCGACGTCCGCACGAGCCTGCTGGAATCGGACAACATCCGCTCGGTCTTCCGGCGCCGCCCGGCCCGGCCGGTCAACACGCTCGGCCACGTCGTCTGGGCGAACGACACGGAGCTCGAACTCGACTACCACTTCCGGCACTCCGCGCTGCCTCAGCCGGGCCGCGTCCGCGAGCTGCTGGAACTGACGTCACGCTGGCACAGCACCCTGCTCGACCGGCACCGGCCGCTCTGGGAGACCCACCTCATCGAGGGCCTCGCCGACGGCCGCTTCGCCGTCTACACCAAAGTCCACCACGCGCTGATGGACGGCGTCTCGGCGTTGCGCCAGCTGCAGGGCACGCTGTCGGACGACCCCGCGGACCTGGACTGCCCGCCGTGGTGGGGCAGCCGCCGCAAGCCCGGCGAAGAGCGCGTCAAGCGTCCCCGGTCGCTCCTGCGGACCGCGGGCAAGACCGTCAACCAGCTCGCCGGGCTGGCGCCCGCCGCGATGAAGGTGGCACGCGAGGCCTTCGGCGAGCACACGGTGACCCTGCCAGGGCAGGCGCCGAGGACGATGTTCAACGTGCCGATCGGCGGCGCGCGGCGGTTCGCGGCGCAGTCGTGGTCACTGGACCGCGTCCGGCAGGTGGCCACGGCCGCCGGGGTCTCGCGCAACGACGTCGTGCTCGCGATGTGCTCCGGCGCGCTGCGGGACTACCTCATCGAGCAGCGCGCGCTCCCGGACGCGCCGCTGATCGCGATGGTGCCGGTGTCACTGCGCCGCCAGACCGACCCCGGCGAGGCCGCGGGCAACAACATCGGCGCGCTGCTGTGCAATCTGGCCACCGACCTGCCGGACGCGGGCAAGCGGCTCGTCACGATCCACCAGTCCATGCGCAACGGCAAGCGGCTGTTCTCGGAGCTCACGCCGTTGCAGACGCTGCTGCTGTCGGCGGTCAACGTCGCGCAGCTCGGCGTCTCGCCGATCCCGGGCGTCGTCAACAACACGCGGCCGCCGTTCAACCTGGTGATCTCGAACGTGCCCGGCCCGCGCAAGCAGATGTATTGGAACGGCGCGCAGCTCGACGGCATCTACCCGGCGTCGGTGCTGCTCGACGGCCAGGCCGTCAACATCACGCTGACCAGCAACGGCGACAACCTCGACTTCGGCGTCACCGGCTGCCGCCGCAGCGTGCCGCACCTGCAGCGGATTCTCAGCCACCTCGACACGGCGCTGGTGGAGCTGGAAGCCGCGGTCAGGTAGCGCCGCTGAGTGGCAACCACACTCGGCCATAGGAAGGAAAGTTCCGAACTCCTCGGCGAAAGAACTGGTCACCCGCCCCCGGCGCTTTTACGGTGGCGATGATCAGTCTCGGAAAGGAGCAGGAAATGACCGAACCCACCGAGGTGTGGACGACCCCCGACTTCGTCGAGTACGAAACTCCCATGGAGGTCACCGCGTACGCGGCCCGCATGGCGGACTGAAGAGTGCCGGTCGAGCCACTTTCGGAAAGCGCGTTCGTCGCCGAGCTGCGCGGGCTTTCCGGCCGGTACTGGGGAACGCACCCGTTCCACCACCGGCTGCACGCGGGCGAACTCGACGAACGCGGGCTACGGATCTGGGCGGCGAACCGCTGGTACTACCAGTGCTCGCTGCCGCAGAAGGACGCGGCGATCATCAGCAACTGCCCGCTGCCGGAGATCCGGCGTCAGTGGCTCGACCGGATCGTCTACCACGACGGGGTGAGCGCCGGCACCGGCGGGATCGAGCGCTGGCTGCGGCTCTGCACGGCGGTCGGCCTCGACCGCGAAGAGGTTCTCGACGAGCGGCACGTCGCCCCCGGCGTCCGGTTCGCCGTCGACGCGTACGTGACCTTCGCGCGGACGAAACCGTGGTGGGAGGCCGTTGCCTCCGGGCTGACCGAGATGTTCGCCGGGCACCTGATGCGGAAACGCGTCGCGGACATGCTCGCGAACTACTCGTGGATCGCCGGCGAGGACCTCGCCTACTTCACCAACCGGATCGACAAGGTCTCCGGCGAAGGCAAGGACACCCTCGACATCGTGGTCCGCCACTGCGTCACGCGTGAGCAGCAGGACCGCGCCATCGCCGCGTTGTCGTTCAAGTGCGACGTGCTGTGGTCGATGCTCGACGCGATCGAACGGGCGGCGGGGTGATCACCGTGGACTCCGTCCCGCAGCTGCGGCGGGGCGTGCGGCTGTCCTACGACCACGTCCGGGAGACGCACGTGCTGCTGTTCCCCGAAGGCGTCCTGGTGCCGAACGCCACCGCGGCGGCGGTCCTCGAACTCTGCGACGGCACCAGGTCCGTCTCCGAAATCGCCGCGGCGCTGTCGCGGCGCTACTCCGGCGTGCGGGAGGACGACGTGGTGGACGTGCTGAACAGGCTGGGCGAACGGCGGGTCGTCGCGTGGACGTGAACCCGCCGCTGGGCCTGCTGGCCGAGCTGACCCACCGCTGCCCGCTCCACTGTCCTTACTGCTCCAACCCGGTCGAGCTGGCCACCCGGGACGCCGAACTGTCCACAGCGGACTGGCTGTCGGTGCTTTCGCAGGCCCGCGAACTGGGCGTGCTGCAGGTGCACATGTCCGGCGGCGAGCCACTGGCCAGGCCCGACCTGCCCGAACTGGTGGCGCACGCGAGCGGGCTCGGCTGCTACGTCAACCTGGTCACCTCCGGGCTCGGCCTGACTTCGCCCCGGCTCGACGACCTCGTCGCGCGCGGGCTGGCGCACGTCCAGCTGTCGGCACAGGGCGCGACGCGGGAGCGGGCGGACCTGCTGGCCGGCGCGAAGGCGCACGACCGGAAGCTGGCCGCGGCTGCGTTGGTGAAGGCGTCCGGGCTGCCGCTGTCGCTCAACGTGGTGCTGCACCGGCGCAACCACGACCAGCTGGCCGGCATCATCGAGCTGGCCGAGCGGATGGGCGCGGACCGGCTGGAGCTGGCCAACACGCAGTACTACGGCTGGGCGCTGCGCAACCGCGACGCGCTGATGCCGACCCGTGCGCAGCTCGACGCCGCCGAGCCGGTCGTGCGCGCGGCGATGGAACGGCTGCGCGGCACGATGGAGATCGTCTACGTCGTCGCCGACTACTACGAGCCCTACCCCAAGCCGTGCATGTACGGCTGGGGTGCGCGGCAGCTGACCGTGGCGCCGGACGGGACCGTGCTGCCGTGCCCGGCGGCTTCGGCGATTTCGACGCTCGCGCTGGACAACGTGCGGGACACGCCGCTCGCCGAGATCTGGTACCGCTCCGAGTCGTTCAACGCCTACCGCGGCGAGGACTGGATGGCCGAGCCGTGCCGCACGTGCGACCGCCGCGGGCTCGACTTCGGCGGTTGCCGCTGCCAGGCGTTCCTGCTGACCGGCGACGCCGCGGCCACCGACCCGGTGTGCTCACGGTCGCCGCGGCGCGACGTCGTCGACCTGGTGCTGGCGAGGCCGGGCACCTCCGACCTGATCATGCGCCGGTGAAGGTCATCCTGCTCGGCACCGCCGCGGGCGGCGGATGTCCACAGTGGAACTGCGCGTGCCCCCTGTGCACGGCCGGGCTCGAGCCGCGAACGCAGGACTGTGTCGCGGTGAGCGCGGACGGCGCCGGCTGGTACCTGCTCAACTGCTCCCCGGACATCCGGTCCCAGCTCCTCGGGACGCCGGCGCTGCGGCCCGGCCCCGGGCCGCGCGAGATCCCGCTGCGCGGGGTGCTGCTGACCGACGCCGAACTCGACCACGCGCTGGGCCTGGTGCTGCTGCGCGAGGCCGGCGGACTCCCCGTGCGGGCGCCGGAAGCGGTGTCGCGGGCGCTTCTCCCGGTCCGCGAAATCATCGACGGCTACGGCGGCTGGGACTGGCTCCCGGTGTCCGATCTCCCCGGGTTGCGTGTGACGTGCCTTCCGGTGAGCGACAAGCGGCCGAAGTACGCGCGCGCGTCCGACCAGGGCGGGCCTTGGGTGGTCGCCTACCGGATCGAAGACGTCTCGACCGGCGGAGTCCTGGTGTACGCACCGTGCCTGAAGAGCTGGCCCGCCGGGTTCGATTCCTTTGTGGAGGGCGCGGACGTCGTGCTGCTGGACGGAACGTTCTACGCACCGGACGAGATGGCCGGCGTCGGCGGGCCGGACCAGCTCGCGATGGGGCACCTGCCGATCACCGCGAGCCTCGCCCGGATCGCCGAGCGGCCCGGGCCGCGCTGGGCGTTCACGCACCTCAACAACACGAACCCGGTGCTCGACCCGGCGTCGGCCGAGCACGCCGCGGTGCTGGCCGCGGGCGCGCTGCTGCCCCCGGACGGCACGGAGTTCTCGCTCTAGCGACCCCCAAATAACTCTTTGACAGTGGTGGCAGGCTAAGGTCATGCCTCACGACCAGCTGCGGGTACTGGCCCACCCGCTCCGCATGCGGATCCTGTCGCTGCTGACCGGCACGGCGATGAGCGCGGCCGAGGCGGCGCGCGAACTCGGCGACACGCAGGCGAACACCAGCTACCACATCCGCCGCCTCCACGACGCGGGCCTGCTCGAGGTCACCGAGGAGGTCCGCATCCGTGGCGGCCGGGCGAAGCGCTACCGCCACCGCCCGGACTCCGGCAAGCGGCTCACCGCCCGCAATCCGGACGAGCGGCGCCTGGTGACGAAGGCGGTCGCGGACGAACTGGTCCGCCGGGCGGACCTGCGCGCACCGGACCGTCCGGCTTCGCTGACCGACGCCGAACTTTGGGTGTCCCCGGAGGTGTGGGCACGAACGCTGAAGCAGGCGAGGACACTGAGCCGGGAACTGCACGACGCGGCCCAGCCGCCGAGAACTCCGGGAACGGTGCGGATCAGTGTGAGTCTGGCGCTGTTCGAGCTGGGAGAATCCGCCGGAACGGCGGCGGCTCCCGAGAAACTCGGATGAGCACATTGCTCGCCCCGCTGCGCGAACCCCGCTTCCGCGCCCTGGTCACCGGCCGGACGTTCGCCGACTTCGCCAACGCCGTCGCCCCCTTCGCACTCGCCTTCGCCGTCATCGACCTCACCGGCTCGGCCGTGGACCTCGGGATCGTCGTCGGAGCCCGGTCCGTCGCCAACATCCTGCTGGTGCTGTTCGGCGGGATGCTCGCCGACCGGTTACCGCGGTCGGTGATCCTGCAGGGCACCGAGACCGCCGCGGCAATCACGCAGGCCGCCATCGCCGTGAGTGTCCTCTGTGGATTCGCGTCGGTGCCGCTGCTGGTCGGGCTCAGCCTGGTCAACGGCGCCGTCTCGGCCATCTCGCTCCCCGCGGCCGCGGCGCTCACGCCGTTGACCGTGCCCATCACGCTCCTCGCCCAGGCGAACGCGCTGGTCCGGCTGCTGTCGAACACCGGCCGGATCGCCGGGGCCGGTCTCGCCGGGATCCTCGTCGCCTTCGCCGGTTCCGGGTGGGCGCTCGCCGGGAACGCGCTGCTGTTCGTCGCCGCCACGCTGTCCTACCGCCGGATCCGGCTGCCGGACGGGGACCGCATCCCCGGCAGCCGGCCGCTCGCCGAGCTCGCCGAAGGCTGGCGGGAGTTCCGCTCCCGGTCCTGGGTGTGGTTGGTGGTTCTACAGTTCATGCTGGTCAACGCGATCAACTCGGGCGCGATCACGGTGCTCGGCCCGCTGGTCGCCGACGACACGTTCGGCCGCACCAGCTGGGGACTGGCCCTCGCCGTCCGGACCGCCGGCGCCCTGCTCGGCGGCGTCATCGCGGCCCACTGGCGGCCCCGGCGGATGTTGTTCTTCGGCGTCGCCCTGGTCATGGTGAACGCGCTCCCGATCGTGGCACTGGGCGTGACGCCGTACCTGGCGCCCCTGCTGCTCGCCATGTTCCTCGGCGGCATCGCGATCGAGCAGTTTTCCGTCGCGTGGGACGTGTCGCTGCAGGAGAACGTGCCGCCGGACAAGCTCGCCCGCGTGTACTCCTACGACATGCTCGGCTCGTTCCTCGCGCTCCCGCTCGGCCAGATCAGCGCGGGTCCCCTGGCCGAGCACGCCGGCCGCGAATCAACCCTGCTCGGCGGGGCGGTCCTGGTGGTGGCCACGACCGCGCTCGTGCTGTGCAGCTCGCAGATCCGCGGCTTGGTCCGCCGCACGCCGGTCAGCGCCGGCACCGGCCCGCACTGACCACGAGGTCGCCGCCCGTCGCCCGCGCTCAACGGCCCGGGCGGGGTCCCGGGGCCAGGTCGCGGTGGCCGTCGAGACGCCACCAGTTCTCCAGGGTTTCGCGCAGGGCCTTCAGAAGCTCACCGCCGGTCTCCAGCGGGACCAGCACCGCCTTGCCGTCGTCCACCCGCAGCGCGGCCGCGATCCGGTCGCCCTGCTCGACCAGGCCGACGAACACGCGGGCCGGCTCGCCGGCGACGTCGACGGTGGGAATGGTTCGTTCGTACCGCCAGCCTTGTTGAGCGTTCACCCGGCCGACAGTGGCACAGCTTCCCCCGCTGCGGCCCTGGTTTCACCCTTAAGTGGGTCAGGCGGGCGCCCAGGGCCGGACTTCCTCCAGCAGCTTCGCCACGGCCAGCACGAGGTCGTCCGAGTGCCGCGGCCCGACGATCTGCAGGCCGACCGGCAGCCCCGCCGACGTGTGCCCGGCCGGCACGCTGATCGCCGGCTGCTGGGTCATGTTGAACGGGTACGTGAACGGCGTCCACTCCGGCCACTCGCTCAGCCCGCTGCCGGGCGGCACGTCGTGCCCGGCCTCGAACGCGGCGATCGGGACGGTCGGGGTGATCAGCACGTCGTAGCGGGTGTGGAACTCGCCCATCAGGATGCCCAGCGCGGCCCGCTCGGCGGTCGCGTCGAGGTAGTCGCTCGCCGACCACGTCCTGCCCAGCTCCCAGACCTTGCGCAGACCGGGGTCGGTCCGCTCCGCCGACCCCGGCGGGAACGAGTCGAGCAGCTTCGCCGCACCGGACGACCACAGGATGTCGAACGCCGGCTTCGGGTCGGCGAACCCGGGGTCGGTCTCCTCGATGCGCAGACCCGCGTCGCCCAGCGCGCGCACCGCCGCCGCGACGATCGCGGCCACCTCCGGGTCGACGTCGACGTAGCCGAGCGCCGGCGAGAACGCGGCGATCAGGCCACGCACGTCCCGCCGGACCGCCTCGCGGAACGACGCCACCGGCGGCGCCAGCGCGGCCGGGTCGCGGTGGTCGGGCATCGACAGCACGTCCAGCAGCAGCGCGGTGTCGTCCACCGACCGCGCCATCGGGCCGGCGTGCGAGAGCGGGCCGAACGGGCTCGCCGGGTAGAGCGGGATCCGGCCGTGAGTCGGCTTGAGCCCGACGACGCCGCAGAACGACGCCGGGATCCGCACCGAACCACCGCCGTCGGTGCCGACGGACAGCTCGCCCATCCCGGCCGCGACGGCCGCCGCGCTGCCACCGCTCGAGCCGCCCGCCGTCTTCGACGGATCGGCCGGGTTGCGCGTGATGCCGCGGAGCGGGCTGTCGGTGACGCCCTTCCACGCGATCTCGGGCGTGGTCGTCTTGCCCAGCAGCACCAGGCCTGCCTCGCGCATCCGCGCGGCGACCGGGCTGTCGACGTCCCACGGCTGGTCCGGGCTGATGCTCTTCGAGCCACGGACGGTCGGCCAGCCCTGGGTGAGGAACATGTCCTTGATCGACGCGGGCACGCCGTCGAGCCAGCCGATCGGGTTGCCGTCCCGCCAGCGGACCTCGGACGCCTTGGCCTGCTCCAACGCCCGATCGGCGTCGACGAGGCAGAAGGCGTTGCACTCGCCGTCGCGGGCTTCGATGGCCTGCAGCGCGCTCTGCGTCGCCTCGATCGGTGAAAGCTCGCCTGTCGCATAGGCGGCCACGAGCTCGCTGGCGGTCAGCATCCTGTCGTTCATCCGGCTCCCTGGTTCCCCGACGGCACGTAGCCGAGCGTCTTGTCGACGACATTGCGCAGCGGCTCCCCAGCGCGCCAGCGGCGGAAGTTTTCGGTGAACACCTCGACGAGAGTGTTCCGCCAGCCGACGAAGTCGCCGGACATGTGCGGCGAGACCAGCACGCCCGGCATGCTCCACAGCGGACTTCCGGCCGGCAGCGGCTCGGTGTCGAACACGTCGAGCGCGGCCCCGGCGATGGACCGGTTCCCGAGGGCTTCGACCAGGTCCGACGTCACCACCAGCTCGCCTCGGCCCACGTTCACGAACCGCGCCGACGGCTTCATCGCGGCGAACGCGCGCGCGTCGAACATGCCCTTGGTGTGCTCGGTCAGCGGCGCGACGGCGACGACGTAGTCGGCCTCCGGCAGGACCTCGGTGAGCCGCGCGGACTCGTGCACGACGCCGAAGTCCGGATCGCCGGTGCGCGCCCGGCGTCCGGCGCCGCTCACCCGCATCCCGGCCGCGCGCAGCAGCCGCGCGATGGCCCGGCCGATCGGCCCGGTGCCGACGACCACCACCTCGCGCCCGGCGATCCGCTCGCTCTCGCGGTGCAGCCAGCGGCCCTCCCGTTGCAGGTCGTGCGACCGCGCGAAGTCCTTCGCGAAGGCCAGCACGACGCCCAGCACGTACTCCGCAATGGCGTCGTCGAAGACCCCTCGCGAGTTCGTCAGGACCACGTCGCTCTCGCGCAGCCCGGGGAACAGCACGGGGTCGACGCCCGCGCTGGCGATGTGCAGCCAGCGCAGCCGGTCGGCCGCGTGCCACGCGCCGGGCACCGCCGTCGAGAGGAAGTCGTAGACGAAGAGGGCGTCCGCTCCGGACAACGCTTCGGCAAGGCCCGCCGCGTCGGTGTAACGCACGACCGCCCCGGATTCGACAGCACGCATGTCCGGTGGGCGGGACTCGCCGCAGAGCACTGCCAGGACGGGAGTTTCCCGGTCTTCCGAGGCGATCACGTTGACACGGTAAAAGTCACTCGTATGATTGTCAACAATCCGAGGAACGACCCCCGGAGCACCGGACGTGTCAAGTTTCAGACGTATTCCGGAGGCTGAGCCTTGGATTTCGACTTCCTGGCGTTCGACGGCCCGCTGGCCCAGCGGGGCATCGGCGTCATCGCGCCCTTCGACCTCGCGCTGGAGCGCGAGCTCTGGCGCTGGGTGCCGATGGAGGTGTCCCTCCACCTCGCCCGCACGCCGTACGAGCCGGTGCCGGTCAGCATGGAGATGGCCCGTCTGGTCAGCGACAGCCACCACCTGGCCAGCGCCACCCGCGACGTGCTGCACGTCGAGCCCGAGGTCGTCGCCTACCTCTGCACGTCGGGCAGCTTCGTCAACGGCGTCGGCTACGAGCGCTCGCTGACCAAGGCGATCTGCGACGCCGGCGCGCCGGACGCCGTCACCACCTCGGGCGCGCTGGCCGAAGTGCTGACCCAGCTCGACCTGCACCGCGTCTCGGTGCTCACGCCGTACGACGCCGACCTCACCCGCGCCCTGCACGACTTCCTCGCCGAGCTGGGCGTCGAGACGGTGGCCAGCGACCACCTCGGCCTGGGCGGCGGGATCTGGAAGGTCAGCTACCGGACCATCGCCGAACGCATCCTCGCCGCCGACCACGGCGACGCCGAAGCGATCTTCGTCAGCTGCACCAACCTCCCCACCTACGACCTGATCGAGCCGCTGGAAGCCGCGCTCGGCAAGCCGGTGCTCACCGCCAACCAGCTGACCATGTGGGCGTGCCTGCGCCGCATGAACCTCCCCATCGTCGGACCCGGGAAGTGGCTCCGTGACGTGTCGTGAAAGGTTTTTCTTGACCTCCCCTCTAGGATTGTCGACAATTTGCGTCCCCTCCGGAGGTTCCGTGACCACCATCGGCTTCATCTACCCCGACCACGCGGCCGAAGACGACTACCCGCTGGCCGAACAGCTGCTCGGCGGCATGGCCGTCGACGAGGGCGACATCCGGCTGGCGGTCGAGCACATCTACGGCACCGACAAGCACGCGGTCGCCGAACTGCTGGACCTCGGCAGCGAGGCCCGCCTCGCCGACGGCGCCGCCCTCCTCGAGAAGCACGAGCCCGCCGCGGTCATCTGGGCCTGCACCAGCGGCAGCTTCGTCTACGGCTGGGACGGCGCGCGCGACCAGGCCGACCGCCTCGCCGCCGTCGCCGGGGTCCCGGCCTCCAGCACCTCCTTCGCGTTCGTGCACGCCGCGCGTGCCCTGGACGTCAAGCGGGTCGCCGTCGCCGCCAGCTACCCGGACGACATCGCCCAGCTGTTCGTGGACTTCCTCAAGGCCGGCGGCATCGAGGTGGTCTCGATGGCCAGCGCCGACATCGTCACGGCCGCCGAGGTCGGCGCGATGACCCCGGAGGCCGTCGTCGACCTCGCCGTCAGCCACGACCACCCGGACGCCGAAGCGGTCCTCGTGCCGGACACCGCCATGCGCACCCTCGGCGAGATCAACGCCGTCGAGGCCGCGCTCCGCAAGCCCGTGCTGACCGCCAACCAGGTCACGGTCTGGGAGGGCCTGCGCCTGACCGGACAGCACCGGCTCGTCCGCTCGCTCGGCGCGTTGTTCCGGCACCTACCGGACGGGAGCGCCTGAGATGGCTCCGCCACCGGGCATGCTGCCCGAGATCGAACCGGTCAGCCGCGAGTCGACAGCCGCCGTCATCGCGCGCCAGCTGCGTGACGCGATCATGACCGGCGCCCTCCCGCCCGGCACCCAGCTCGGCGAGACCGAGCTGGCGTCGCGCTTCCAGGTGTCACGGGGGCCGCTCCGGGAAGCCATGCAGCACCTGGTGTCCGAAGGGCTCCTGCGCAGCGAACGGCACCGCGGGCTGTTCGTGATCGACCTCGAGCCGGGCGACGTCTACGACATCTACGCCGCCCGCTCCGCGATCGAGCGCGCCGCCATGCTCCGTGCGCTGCGCGGCGGCGACCGCGACCGGATCGCGGACGTGCTCGAACGGACCGTCGCCGAGATGGCGACCGCCGCGAGCGAAGACGACCCGGGCGCGCTCTCCACCGCGGACCTCAAGTTCCACGAGGCCCTCATCAACGCCTCCGGCAGCAAGCGGCTCGTGCGGATGGCGCGGACCCTGCTCATCGAGACGCGGATGTGCCTGACCGCGCTGCAGAGCACGTACCAGCGGGTCGAAGAACGCGTGGAGGAGCACACGAAGCTGATCCAAGCCCTGCGCGACGGCGACGAAGAGACCGCGCTGACGCTGCTCGACGCCCACATGGAGGACGCCGTGCAGCGGCTCGCGCCGGGCACCAGTCTCCAGGAGGGACACGCCCCGCCGGTGCCCGGAAACGCGTGATCGGAGGGTCGGCTCGCGCACCTGGACGGTCGGCTCATGTGACCGAAGCCCGAAATCGGGTGACTGGAACCGGAACTC